>CAZMRA010000091.1:0-16258 GCA_964568485.1 uncultured Caldilineaceae bacterium
CGCGATCCCAGCGTAGTAGGCTTCGGCCATGCCAGCAATGAGGCGCGCCTCAAAGATGCCGCCACAATGCGAGATATCTGGCTGCAGGATCGAAGCAGCACGCTTCTCGAGAAGCTCACGGAAGCCCCACTTGGTGAAGACCCGCTCACCGGTGGCGATTGGAATGTGTGTTTTGCGCGCCAGGTCGGCCAAGATGTCCACATTTTGACATTGCACCGGCTCTTCGATGAAGAGGGGCTGATAGGGTTCCAACGCCTTGATCAACAAGCCAGCCGTTTGCGGGCTGACCGCACCGTGGAAGTCGATGGCGATGTCGATCTCGTTGCCCACGGCCTCGCGGATAGCAGCAAACCGCTCGACCACGCGGCCCACAAAGCCCGGCGACTCGATCAGGCGTGCCGGCCGGCCACCATTCGGGCCAGTTTTGATGGCCAGGAAACCTTGTTGTACCGCTTCTTTGGCTCGTTCAACGGCGTCGTCCGTCGTGCGCCCGCCGATGCCTTTGTAGACTTTGATGCGGTCGCGCAGCGGCCCACCCAGCAACTTGTAGACAGGCACCCCAGCGGCCTTGCCGGCGAGATCCCACAACGCATGCTCGATGCCAGAAAGTGCACTGGTCAAAATTGGGCCCCCACGATAGAAGGCGTGTTTATAGAGGGCCTGCCAGTGGTGCATGACGCGCGTCGGGTCTTGGCCGATCAGCGAAGGCTCCATCTCAGCGATGGCTTGGGCGACGGTCAAGGCACGGCCTTCGAGAATGGGCTCGCCCAGACCGACCAATCCTTCATCGGTGTGAATCTTCAAAAAGAGCCAACGCGGCTTGACCAGAAACGTTTCGAGCTTAGTAATCTTCATTGTTCTTTCAATTCCTTATTTTGATGCAATTTCCCTAAGTCTAAAAAACCGAAGCAAGTGGTGATTGAGCGCAGGTTTGTATTAGCGGCCATCCAGCAACCAGAGCCAGGCGTTAGACAGCCGTTGAGCGAACGAGCAATTGAAGGGAGGCCAATAACTTCGGGTAATCGATTGCCTGAAACTCTGTCGTATCAATTTCGAGCACCGGACCATCGAGGGGCAGTGATTCGCTTACACCGGCCAGCAAAACGCGCTCAAACTCGGCATAATTTTGCTGATCCACATGTCCAGGATGGCGCTCGCTAGATTCCGAGCGGGCTTGAAAGCGCCGAAAAAGCACCTCACCATCCGCTTTGCAGTGCACCTGAATCGGCAGAAAGGGATAGCGGGCTTGCAGCGCTCGGAATCTTGGCGTGGCAAACGTTGGATCAAAATTGCTTTCAACAACTAGGGAACATCCAGCAGCCAGTTGTGCATCCACAAAATAGTACAACAATTCAGAGCTAGCCCGCCCCAATTGTCTTGACCATTCTCGATCAGACCAGCCAAGCTGCTCAAACAATACTTCTTTGATGCCATCTTTATGGATGAATGGAAATCTGAGTTGGTTGGCCAGCCATTGCCCTAGGGTTGTTTTGCCCGTACAGGGCAAACCCGTGATGATAATCCCAGCTGGCATAAGCCAACCCACTCTCCAGCGATTTCCATCTCCACAAACCGTTCACTGCTAAGACTAGGTGTGCGATTCGCGATCCACCACCGAGCCAGACGACCCGACGAGGAAGTCGAAATCAGCACCCAGGTGGGCCTGTTGTACGTGGCGAATGTACATGCTGACGTAGCCGCGTTCGGCGCGTGGCGGGAGCGGTTTCCAGGCTGCCCGACGTTGTGCCAATTCTTCGTCCGGCACATCCAAATGCAAGCGGCGTCCTTCCACATCCAGCTCGATCCAGTCGCCATCTTGCACCAGGGCTAAGTTGCCGCCGATCGCAGATTCGGGCGAAACGTGGAGCACGACCGTGCCAAACGCAGTGCCGCTCATCCGACCGTCAGAGATGCGTACCAGATCGCGCACGCCGCGGGCCAACAGCTTCTGCGGCAGACCCATGTTGCCTGCTTCGGGCATACCAGGGTACCCACATGGGCCGATCCCTTTGAGCACGAGGACAGAATTTTCGTCGACATCGAGATCCGGATCATCGATTCGCTCGTGATAGTGCTCGACACTCTCGAAGACCACGGCGCGGCCGCGATGCTTCATCAAATGGGGTGAAGCCGCCGACGGTTTGATGATCGCGCCATCTTCGGCCAAATTGCCCCGCAAGACAGCGATGCCAGCTTCGGGCTTCACCGGGTTGTCGAATTCGGCGATCACCTCGCGATTGTAGCAGGGCGCACCGGCGGTGTTTTCAGCGTGTGTTTTGCCATTGACGGTGATCACATCCATGTGCAGGTGTTTTTTCAACTCCTGGATCACCACGGGCAAGCCACCGGCATAATAGAAATCTTCCATCAAAAACTCGCCGGACGGCATCAGATTGACCAAGAGCGGCAAGCGGCTCCCGAGGCGATCAAAATCATCCAAGGTGAGCGGCACTCCCATCCGGCCAGCGATCGCCAAGAGGTGGACCACCAGATTGGTGGAGCCGCCAACCGCAGCGTTAACCATGATGGCATTCTCGAATGCTTCGCGCGTCAAGATTTTCGAGATGCGCAGATCCTCGCGCACCATCTCGACAATGCGATTGCCCGCCAAGTGGGCCAAGCGCTTGCGTCGAGCATCGGCCGCGGGGATGGCAGCGCCGCCGGGCAGGGTCAACCCGAGGGATTCGACCATACAAGCCATGGTCGAGGCCGTACCCATGGTCATACAATTGCCATCGCTGCGCGACATACAAGCCTCGGCCTCGGTATATTCTTCCATGCTCATTACACCGGCGCGCAGGTCGTCGTTGAACTTCCACACATCGGTACCAGAACCAATGTCCCGGCCGCGGAATTTGCCATTAAGCATGGCGCCACCAGAAACGACAATCGTCGGCAGATCGACGCTGCATGCGCCCATGATGGTCGAAGGGGTGGTTTTGTCGCAGCCGGTGAGCAAGACCACGCCATCCAGCGGGTTAGCGCGGATCGTCTCTTCGACATCCATGCTGGCCAAGTTACGGAAGAGCATGGTGGTCGGGCGCATCAATGCTTCGCCCAACGACATCACAGGAAATTCGAGCGGGAAGCCACCGGCTTCATAGATGCCTCGGCGTACACTTTCGGCCAAAATGCGAAAATGGCCGTTGCACGGTGTCAATTCACTCCACGTATTGCAGATGCCAATGACCGGGCGATCTTTATAGAGATGGTGGGGATACCCTTGATTTTTGGTCCAACTACGGGCGACAAAACCACCAATGCTGTCGCTCTCGAACCATTGCGCGCTGCGCAATTTGCCTTCTTCAGCCTGTTTACTCATAACGGTTACCTTATGGATTCATCCGTAACGCTGCGCCAGAGTTACCTGGAAAGCCAGGGTAAAAATCGCAACCGTTACGGATACGCTTTTTGGGAAAAAGGGATGGCAATTTCTATTGTACTATAATGATAGTTCAACCAAAGAGCAAAATTATATCTCGCAACAAGTATGGCTGCTCTTGCGGCATAAATCGAGCAAAAGGAGGTGACCAAGGCCGATGTGGGTGGCAGAGGTTTAGGAGATTCAAGAGTGAAGCAGGCGAACCAATTGTATGAGAGGTGATTGAGGGCGATATTAATTCATGATATCCACGGTGACTGTCCGCCATCCGATGCAACTTTGTAGCCCCAATGATGGGAGGACAGGGACAATCACCAAGGATGGAGCCGCTGATTTAAGCTCGCACAATGCAACGGAAGCCGACATGGCTAGCGCCAGTATCGATCATCTGAGCCATGCGTGCGGCTGGGCGATAACGCTGACAATAGTTGGGGGCGCAGAGGTGCGACCCACCTTTGAGCGTCTTGCGCGGAATACGAATGTGCGGCTGTTGTGGATCGTAACTTTGCTCGCGCAAGCCACCACGAGGATTCTCCACGGCACAGCAAGGGCGGGCCGAGGCTTGCGGTAACTCATACCAATCGCTCGTCCACTCCCAGACATTGCCGATCATATCGTACAAGCCATAGCCATTGGCAGGAAAGACACCGACGGGCGAAGTGCCCTCGAAGCCATCGCTCAGCAAATTGCGATAGGGAAACTCGCCCTGCCAAGTATTGGCCATAAACTTGCCACCTGGCGTGAACTCATCGCCCCAAGCAAATTCGGCCCCATCGAGGCCACCACGGGCGGCAAATTCCCACTCTGCCTCGGTTGGGATCTGTTTGCCGCACCATTCGGCATAAGCGACCACATCTTCCCAAGCAACATGCACGACGGGGTGCCGATCGCGTCCTTTGAGTGTACTTTTGGGGCCAGCCGGATGTTGCCAATTGGCACCGGGTACCCAATGCCACCAGTTGTAATGATTATTGCGGTCGACCGGCAGCGGCGGCTTCTTAAAGACCGACGAACCCGGCACCAACATTTCGGGCTTGGCATCTGGATAATCAGCCGGATTCGGGGGGCGCTCAGCCACGGTGACGTAGCCAGTTGCTTCGACAAATTCCCGGAATTGCGCGTTGGTCACTGGCGTCTTGTCGATCCAAAAACCATCAACCCGCACCTTGCGAACTGGCGCCTCTTCGGGATAATATTTTTCCGATCCCATCAGAAAGGTGCCACCGGGAATCCAAATCATATCGGCGGCGGGGGCCGGTCCTGGCGGCTCTGGTTGAGCCACTGGGTCAACGGGCCCGACCACTAAAGGTATCGTCAATGCATCTTCCATCGAAGACCTCCCCAACTAGGCAAGTCACCCTCAGACGTGACCGCCTGCATAGTTACGGGATCCCAAAAACAGCGTTGTGCACAATCTAGCGCTCCCCATTGACACTGCTTGAATCCACGTTCCTTATTATTTAGGATAGTACTCTACGGTAGATCGACGTAATTTGGCAAACTAGTACACAACGTTATATTCTGAGTTATATTCCATACAGAGTAACCGCTTCACCACTGATTGAATACTGGGTTGCCCAGAGCCAATTTTACCGAGTATCTGTTGCCCCAAGTTGCCCCTGCAGATCAGGACGAACAATCGCGTACTCTATACGTAAACATATTAATAATATATTGTAATCTATTGGACTTCTACTCAAATCGTACTTATGGGCCCTATCCATTTCTCTACTGTTATTTGTCCTACGCTCATTGGGCGTGCAGAGCAGATGCAACTGCTGCTCGAATTATGTACGCAGGTGAGTCACGGTCAGAGTCAACTAGCCTTCGTCACCGGCGAAGCGGGTGTAGGCAAATCTCGTTTGGTGGCAGAGCTCGCGACTGTTGCCGCGCAACGCGGATTTCATGTTGTCCAAGGTCGCTGCTTTGAACAAGAACGCAGCTTTCCCTACGCGCCGGTAATCGACCTTTTGCGCGCCTGCTACACGCAATATTCTACGGTTACCATTGAACGTCTGTTTCGGAGTAGTGCGGCGGAATTGGTCAAGTTGTTGCCGGAGCTTGCGCTATCGTTTCCCAACCTAGCGCCCACCCCGGCCGATGAACCAGAGCAGGAGAAGCGGCGCCTCTTTCAGGCCCTACTCCAATTTTTGCAGCAACTGGCAACGACGCATAAGGTGGGCAGCCACCAGCCACTCTTGCTTGTACTTGAAGATCTACATTGGGCTGACGACACCAGCCTGGAATGGCTGCTCTACCTCGTGCGCCATATGGCCCACCATTCATTGCTGATCCTCGTTACCTACCGGCATGATGAGGGGCAGTTGAGCCTCCAACAAGTATTAGCAACGCTAGATCGATTTCCCAATGTCCGTGAATTGGTGCTCAACCCGCTCTCACTCAACAATGTCAGCGAGATGCTGCAGACGATCTTTAAGCTTACCCATTCGCCGCGTGCTGAATTTCTCGATGCGCTCTATACCTTCACCGAAGGCAATCCGTTCTTCATCGAAGAAGTCTTAAAGTCGCTCATTACCCGCGGGGCGATCTACCAAGAGCATCATGAATGGGTGCTCAAGCCCATGCGCGAATTTCAGATCCCGCGCACGGTGCATGTTGCCCTGCAACAACGTTTGAGCCAGTTGAGCTCAGACGCACACCAGGTGTTGACCATCGCCGCGGTGGCTGGACAGCGCTTTGCCTTTGCCGTCTTGCAAGCCGTTACCAAGCAGACCGAAGGCGAATTGTTGTCTTACCTGAAAGAATTGATCGCTGCGCAATTGCTCGTCGAGGAGTCGGTCGAGATCTTCGCCTTCCGCCATACCCTGACGCGCCAAGCAATTTATACAACCCTGCTCGGACGCGAACGCAGAACGCTGCACAGTGCGCTTGCCGAGGCGCTCACAGTTTGTCATGCCTCTGCGCTTGATCAATACGCCAGTGAACTTGCCCATCACCATTATGAGGCGGGTCTCTGGGCACAAGCGCAAAGCTGGTCCCAACGTGCTGGCGAGCAGGCCGAAGCCCTTTATGCCTATGGCGAAGCCCTCCACCAGTATCATCGAGCGCGCGATTGTGCAGTTCGCTTGGACAATCAGGCGCAGGTGATTGCGGCAGATTGCAGCATTGGCCAAGTGTGCATAGCCCGTGGCGAGAATAGCTTGGCCATCGAAGCTTACGAGCGGGCACTCCAAGCCACGACCGATCGGGCGCAGCGGGGGGTGATCAAAAGCAAGTTGGGAGCCGCTTATGTCCAGCTCGCCGATCAGCGAAGTGTCGTCTATTTGCACGAAGCACTGGCCGAATTAGATCCAACGACCCAAGCGCAGCAGATCAGTGAAGCCACCCTCTCGCTGGTCTTTTACCATCATCTGTGTGCGCAATATACGCATGCCCTTGGCTATTTAGAGCGAGTCCAACCCCACATCGAACAGCGTACCGAGCCAACAACCTTGCAGGTGTTTTATAGTTGGATGGCTATTGTTTTGATGTATTCGGCACGCTTTACCGAGAGCATGACCTGGGCACAGCGCTGTGTTGCCTTGGGCGAAACCCACCATTCGATGCGTGCGTTGGTCGCTGGCTATTTGTATCTCGCCGAAAATTCGGAATACCTAGGGCGTTGGCAAGAGACCAAAGACTTCGCCAACCTGGGGCGACAATTTGCTCACCAGGCGGGCTGGCAAAATATGGAGGTGTGGACCGCTCTGGAAGCGCTAGCTGCTGCTTATTATCAAGGAGAGCTAGCCGCTGGCCGCCAATTGGCGAGCGATTGCCTAGGCCTTGCCCATGAACTCCACGAACGGCGAGCGATCCTGCACATCGACAAACTCTTTGTCCAAATCGAAACGGCCCTAGGGCACGAGGAGACTGCCTATGAAATAGGCGCGGCGGCGGTACAAGCAGTCGATGACGTTGTAGGGGTGGGCGTTCGCTGTTGGGTACGGTTGGCGCTCGCTGGCCTGCATCTGCAACGTGAAGAATGGGGCCAAGCACTGGCGTTGTACGAACAATGCCTCGATCTGATGGCAGGGGGCGAAAATCGCATTTTGCAGATGGAGCTTGGCGCGCCCATGGCCGAAGCCTATGCAGCCTTGGATCGTTTGCCCGAAGCCGCAGCCTTGATCGCCACGACGGTGAATTTAGCTCAGGCAATGGGTGCTCGGCACTATGAAGCCGTGGCTTGGCGGGTGCAGGGACAAATTTACCAACAGCAAACCAACTATTCAGAAAGCTTGCTTGCCTATCAGCAGGCAATTCTCATCTGCACTGAATTGGGCAGTCGTCTCGAATTGGCCCACGTCTTATATCAGCGTGGCCTGCTGCAAGAAGCGCTGCAAGATTTTGCAGCTGCTCAAGCGGATTGGGGGGATGCCTGCTCCGTGTGCGAGCAAATTGGGGCGCATGCCCTGCTGTGGCGCATCCACGCCGCCTTGGGAAGGTTGGCGCAAGCCCAGCGACAAGAGACGGAAGCGCAACACCAGTTTGCCAGTGCCCGCAAGATCGTCGCGCATTTGTCCGCCACCATGAAAGGGGCCGCGCATCGTCAAAGCTTGGCAAAACGAGCCGCGGCCCTCTTGCCAGCCGAGCTTACTACTGCTACACGGCGCGGCACGCCAGAAAATTTTGGTGGGTTGACACCGCGTGAGCGTGAAGTAGCGCTCTTGATCGCCCAAGGCCATTCGAATCGCGCAATCGCGAGAATCCTGGTAATTAGCGAGCGCACAGTCACCACCCACATCAGCCATATTTTCAACAAACTGGGCTATACCTCGCGTACTCAGATTGCCACTTGGGCGGGCGTGACGGGATTGTGGCAAGCTACAGAGTAACCGTAGCCGTTCTCGACTGCGTCCCACCAACACCCATTCCCCCTTTGCCTGCATCAGTTGCAAGGTGAGAGTTGAGACGGAAGATCAGAGTGCGCTCTATCTTCCCATCTCCTCAACAGCCCCTAAGGCAATGAGCGCTGCTTTTTGGCGATCGCGAATGCCGGTAACACCAGCGATCTTCATATCCGCATAGGGGCCAGGTGCCCGGTAGGTTTTGAAACAATACCCGTCGCCGGTTTGGGGATCAAAACGCCACAACTTGACAGTTTCATCGTGACTGGCGGTCAGCAACAAGCGGCCATCTCGGCTAAATTTGACCGAATCGACGGCGTAGTTATGGCCTGCCATGGTTCGGAGGATGCGCCCGCTGGGTAGCTCCAGCAGATAGAGCAATTGATCTTGTCCGCCAGCGGCCAGCAACTTACCCTCAGGGTGCACGGCGAGCGAGACAAAGACGGTATTGGGCGACGTCCAAGTGGTGAGCAATTGACCAGTCTCGGACGCCCAAACACGTAGCGTTTGGTCAAAGCTGCTGCTGATCACCTGCTGGCCGTCGGCGCTAAAGACCACACATTGCACAGCATTGGTATGCCCCTGCAGCCGGTGTTGTAGTACCCCGCTTTCTGCATCCCACAGGCAGACGCTCATGTCGATGCTGCTGCTGGCAATCTGCAAACTATCGGGGCTAAAGCTGCTAAAGGTGACGGCGTTGGTATGCCCTTGTAGCATGTGCCGACGCTGTCCGCTATTGACTGCCCACACGCCGACGTTGCCATCACCACTGGCACTGGCCAGGAATTGTCCATCCGCGCTGAAATCGAGCGAGACAATGTTGCTTTGATGCCCTTGCAATGTTTGGCGTGTTTTGGTGCGCAGATTGTGCAGCAAGATCGTCCGGCCGATGTCGCCACTGGCAAAAGTTTCGCCATCGGGGCTAAAGGCAACCGCAGCAACGCTATGCCCATGGCCGGCCACGCGATCGAGTAGGCGCGGGGCGGTTTCCGGCGCAGCTTCATCCAATGCCCAAACGTAGATCGCACCATCACCACCTGCTGCGATCACTCGCTGTTGTTGGAGGCTGAGTGCAGCTGAGTTGAAGGCATTACGATAAATTTGGAAGGTGTCTAGGCGTTGCCCCTGCTGCATATTCCACAGCGAGATCCGCCCATTGAGATCAAAGGTGGCCAGCGTCTGTTCATCGGGGCTAAAGCTGAGGCGAGCGACAATCACGCTCTGGTTGCCCAAGATATGGCGCACTTCACCGGTCTGAATATCCCAGACATAGACCAATTTATCACCGCTGCCAGTTGCCAGCAGATTGCCCAACGGCGTGACAGCGAGGTTGCGAATTGGCTGGGTGTGGCGTAATAAGGTGTGCAACAAGCGCCCACTCTCAACATCCCAGAGGCGAGCGCTAAAATCATTGCTACCAGAAGCCAAGATCGTCCCATTGGCCGCAAACCCCAGCGCAGCCACCTCCCCGGTATGCCCTTGCAATCGATGCAAGCGCTGGCCAGTGCGCGCATTCCACAGACAGATCGAGCCATCCACTGCGGAAGTTGCCAACAGTTCGGGTTGATCACCAGCGGCATAGGCAAGCCCTGTAACCGGCGTAGTGTGGCCCTGTAAACGATGCAAAAGCTGGCCATCGAACGTCCAGATGGAGATCTGACCATTCCGATCGCCACAAGCGATTTGTTGGTTGTCGGCGCTGATGCGAATTTGCCAAATTACATTGGGGACTCCAACGAGGGTGGTCAAGCGCCGTCCAGCTGGCACATCAAAAAGCTGGGCCACGCCATCACCATTGGTGACCACAGCGAAGCGGCCGTCGTTGCTCCAGCCTACACGATCGGCGCGCAGCCCATCCAATGAACACTTGAGCAATAATTCACCAGTGACCGCACGCCAAGTTTGTAGTGCGCCATCTCGCATGCCAGCCACGGTTAATTCATTTTGTTCGTTAAAGAGCAGCGCATTGATCTCACCAAAGCGATGCGTAAAGACTGAGCCGGTGAGGTCAGCTTCGGTCAGATCAAGTCGGGGCAAATATGCGCCACGCAAAAAAGCCTGCCAGACGGCCAACCGAGAAAAATTAAAGCCTGTCACCTCGATCCCCAAATGGAGCAAGAGATTGAGGAGATTGCCCGCAGCATAGCCGCGCAACGGCAGCTCGCTGGCGCGCAGCCAATCCAGCCAGCGATGGGCTTGGTTGGCAAAGGCCTTCTTGCCCATCGTCACCACCACTCGCTCCGCGATGGGGTGCAGGATCAGCCGGATTTGGCTCTGGCGTACGGCTTCGTTGGCCTCGGCTTTGAGCAGGGTGTGGCGGTTAAAGAGCGAGGCAAAAATTGTACGAACGTGCGCTTCTGTGTCCGATGGTGCACTGCTCCAGTGGGCGAATTCAGCGCAAACCGCCTCCACAAAATAATCGGTCAGATATTCAATGATGACATTTTGCAGCGTGAACCCGCCATCATCCACCTTTTCTAACAGCGAACGCCGTTGCAGTCCACGCAATGCTTCCAAAAAGCTGCGCTGCGAGCCTTTATCGAGCAAATTACTGCGCAGAGTTGTGGAGGTAATGGGTTGACGCTCAATCGCTAACCAGAGCAGCAACTCGTGTTCTAACTTGGTTAAACGGGCAATCTGTTGATCGAGTACAGCACGAATATCATCAAAAATCGGCGTCCCTTCGGCGGTGAAGGAGTGCACATCGCCCCCATAGAGATCCACGATGGTGTGGCTGACGATCTGGAGCGCCAATGGATTGCCAGAGTATTGATCGATCAGCAGGCGAGTGGTTTGCGGATCCGTAGTTAGGCCTTGGGCTTTCAGTAGCGCCTGCCCGGCGGGTAATGCGAGCCCAGCCAAAGGCAACACCCGTACGGCGGTGCTGTGAGAGGCTGCATTGCGCAAGACCCGTGGCAATTCACGGCTGGTGATCAACAGCGAACTCTGGTGTTCCTCTTGGCTCAAGCTTTGCAGCAGACGCTCATAACCTTCGTACCCCTGACGCATGGTGCCAACAGTATCAACCATCTCCGGCTCGGACTCTGCCTGGTTCAACAAAATACTCTCGGCATTATCCAATACCAGCAGACACCGTTGCTGCCGTAAACAAGTTAACAGCAAGCGCAGCTGTTCCTCCTCACCAGCAGGCAAGGCACTCCCCGTGGATTGGATCAAGAGGCCAAGCCAGTGGCGCAGCGTATCGCTGGGTGGTGGGGCATTGAGCAGCGAGGACCAGATCACCAAGTCAAACTGATCAGCGACCGTACGGACAAGTTGTGCAGCCAAGGACGATTTGCCAACGCCACCGATACCCAAAACCACCATCAAGCGACTGCGTTCATGCTTGAGCCAATGGGTCAAGGTGCTGAGCTCATGGTCGCGGCCATAGAGCGCACGTGGTGCCGGTAGCTGCTCCCCATGGATCGGGCCTGCAGCCATTGGGGGCGCGGGGTGGGCTTCGGACTGAATGCTGGCGGGCGCCTGCTTTGGGGGTTGCACGCTAACCGACTCGCGCGGGGATACAACTTCGCTCAACAAGCGCTGGGTTTTGTCAAAATCGCCCCGCTGGATCTGTTCGTACAGTGCGGTGGTTTCGGCATCGGGCTCGACACGTAATTCTTCGCGCATCACCTGCCGACAGCGCTGATATTGGGCAATTGCCGCAGTTCGCTGCCCGCGCTTGGCCAAGATCCGCATAATCTGGCGATGGGCTGGTTCCCACCAGGGTTCCATCACCAACTGACGTTGTGCCGCCTGCAAAGCTGTCTCTGTATCCCCCTGAGCTTCAGCACCAGTAGCCAACCGTGCCAGGGCATCCAACATCTGGATATGCAACTGTTCTTGCAAGATGCGGCGCCACTCTTCAAATGGATCGCTATCAGCAACGCTGAAATTGATCAAAAAGTCGCCCGAATAGAGGTCAACCGCACGGCGTAGCCGGCGTAGACAATCAGAGCAGATCGCCAGATCGGTATGGGGATGGGCTCTACATTCTGCCAATAAGCGCACGAAGTCTGCGGCATCAATCGAGACCTGGGCGGCCGGATTGATCTGCACGGTTTGGCGAGTTAAGAGCAGCCAGGACGGGTCTGCTTCAGCATCGTGCAGGAGTTGGCGCAATTGAAAGAGCGATTGGCGTAAACTGTTGCGTGCGCTTTCGGCGCTGTAACCCGGCCAGAAGAAGCTGGCCAATTCACTACGTTGGTGTACCCGCTGCTCCATCACAAGATAGACCAACAATGCGCGCGTTTTGTCTGTCTGTATGCCAGACAAGAGCTTGCCCTGCAGGGTGGCATGGAGATCGCCAAAACAACGCAGCACCAACGCGGCCATCGGCTCAAAGGATCAGTAAGCTAGGATAAACTGGCAAAAACAAAAAAGAGAGGACCAGGAAGGCAATTTTTCAGCATACACGCCAGAGAAAAGACCAAGGGGTAGACGGGGCTTTCTTGTGTACGCTGCGTGAAAGCAACTACTTCAACATCACGTTTCTGGCCTGACATTCTGCGCCTAGCGGAATGGGCAGGGCCAATTCGGGCACCACAACCACATTCAGGCCAAGCATGAAGGCTCTTCCCCGCCATTATATCACATGCCCTGACCAATCTTCGCCAAAATTTAACGATAAATCCCACTTTCTATAACGGTAGCGGCCCCTTTCTATAACGGTCGATCCCTACACTCTATAACGCAGGACTTACATAAGCCCTGCCGAGCAGTCGACACCGAGCAAGCTCCCTGCTGGTTCAAGCCGCACGCGGCGGCACCAGCCTACAGTATCAGTCGGCTGTCCGCAGCATTTCACCATAACGAACGTTCGACCGGAAGAGGTGCACATGCTCGATTCATCCAGTTTAGGGACAACCACCAGCGGCTACCGTTCGTACCTGGTTCGCTTCTGGCGAAGCCACGAAGATAGCCGCTGGCATGCTTCGGCCCAATGTGTCCAGACTGGCAGCACCAGTTTATTTGGCGAAATCGAACAGCTATTGCAGTTTCTGCGAACCGAATTCGACAGCTCCCCCACCCCAGCCGAAGGTAAGCATGATCCTTCCGCTGCGAACCCGTTGTGCGGTAGCGCAGAAACAAACTTGGCAGAGGGGGAATCTGATGAACGAGAACTGGGGTGAGGTAAGAAAACAGTTAGACGAAGTACTGGCTAGTGAGCGAGCCCAACACCAAGCCCGCCACCAGTCGAAGATGCCGTTTTGGCAACACATCCAGGCTTGGTGGAGCACTCACTTTATTCCAAAAAGGCGTCGTGATCCACTTGCCATGGCGGGTCGTTCACCGCAAAGCCGTCGGTCGCTATGAACCAAAAGAGGAATCAACCATGATCAACTTTCCTGCCCCCCCTCGTGCAAGGCGCTTCGCTCGTAACACTGCCATTCGGTATGGCGGAGTGTTTCTTGTGCTTGCGCTGGTGCTTGCCATTTTTAGCTGGCAACCCCAGTTGGTGAATGCAGTAACCAACTTGACAGCGCCGAACCCCGTCACCGCCGCCTGGGAAAAGGCCAGGGCGATGGAATCTTACCATTTCACCAGCGATGTCACCCAGGTGACAATCCCGGTCGCCACGGTGACGAATGTCGGTCGCAGCAACCGCAACGAATATTATCATCTACAAGGTGAGAGCGATCTCCGCAACCAAACATTGGCGTTGACGCTCTGGGCGAATGGCGGCAGTGTGCTGGACAGTGCCAGCGGCATTGACATTAAAGTTGCGGATGGCAAAAGTTGGTTGCGCACGGGCAACGGCGAATGGCAAGAGCGCGAAGGGGGCATTGACACCTTCGCCCCCGGCGGGGATTTTATGGGGTATCTCAACGCCGTCAAACAGGTGCAAACCCATGAACCAGAAAACCGCAATGGCATCCATTTTACGCGCTATACCTTTCAGATCGATGGCCCACGCTTCGCCATCTATGCGCGCGAAACGCTTGAAGCGGCCATGCGCAGCCGTGGCGAGTTGCCACCAGGTTTGAACCTCGAGACTTCCACCTATTACCGTGATATGCTCGGCGAGGGCGAATTGTGGGTCGACGAGAACGGTCTACCGCTGCGCCAGATCCTCACATTGCGTTTCCCCGAACAAAAAGAGCAACAAATTCACACGCAGATCACCACCGATTTTAGCCAATATGGCACGCTGAATTCTGCAACCCAAGCCGCGCAACCCGGTGCGCAGATCGGTGCGGCGCTCCAAAATTCGACACCGACCACAGCTATCTTGGTAGCTGGGTTAGCGCTGCTCTTTATGGTGATGCGTTATGGACGTTCGCGCAAGCTTTACAACGGGCTCGCGCTGGTTGTGATCTTCAGCTTAGTGATTGGCCCTCTGCTGACAACCTACACGAACGTACAATTTTGGGATACGCAAACCGCCAAAGCCGCCGCGCAAGAAGAACAACAGGCCGCCGTCGACGCGCAACGCGAAGTGCGCGAGGCGTTGGGGACAGTGGAGTTTAATCCGCACCTGAACCCAATGGAAAGCGGCGATCAGAGATTGGAGATTGGAGATTCGACGTACGAGGCTGGCCTCCAAGCTCCGGTCTCCAGTCTCCAGACTGCCCCGGCTCTCCAAACCAGCGATGACGGCACCGACACCGACGGCGACGGACTCACCGATTTCGCTGAGGAGCGGATCGGCACAAATCTTACCGATGCGGATACAGATGCCGATAGTGTAAATGATAAGGCGGAGGTGATGGGCTTTAGCTTTGGCGGGCAGACTTGGTATCTCAACCCCAATGCCAGCGACAGCAATAACGATGGCTTGAGCGACGGGCTCGAGTGGGGCTTTAACGAGACAACCGGCCAATTGCTCGCCACACCGCGCGACACCGATGCTGATGGCTTCCCAGATCTGTTTGATCCTGACAACGACGGCGATGGCGTGCCCGATCACAAAGATAGCGCACCATTTGCCAAGAGTGCAGTAGTCTACGGCGAAACCACGCCATTGCAATTGACGCTCAACAATCTCACCCCCGACAAGCCAACATTTGTTGAGTTCCAATTGCGCCCGCAGAATGAGAAGCATCTCTGGTTTGCCTTCAACTTGCTGGATTGGCCGCAGGATAGCGCGGGTCAAGTACAGGATATTGACGGCAAAACCTATGCAGATTTAGCCTTGAGCCAGGGACGCACACCCGATATCAACGAAGCCAATGGCGACATGAAGCTGATCCCCATGTTGGAGATCCGCATCCCCACCGACAGCGCCAATCTGCCCTCTATCGATGAGTTGATCCCCTACAACATCACGCTCAATGACTATACCGCCGATGGCAGCGTCAAGATAGCCTATGTGCCGCTCAACATCGTAACCGATGAACGCACCGGCGAACGAGTGGCCTTTAGCGGTCAGATGCGTTACTTGCCCACCGGGATTTGGAACCACGCGCATAGCATCCGCTTGGCTTGGGTGGTGCAGGCATTGGTCGATCAACCTTGTGACCGCAGCGTAGATACCTCCGCCGATTGTCAGGCCGATGGCTATCTCAACAACGTGCCAACCTTGCTGCAAAGCTACTACACCAACTGGACGTTGACGGGTCTGGGCGTGCGCGAAGAGCATGGCGTAGACATGGCAATTGTCTATGAAGACCCCGCGATCGATGACAATCTGCAAGATGACCCAGCGATTTGGGGTTTGGCCTTTGTGCTCGACGGTCACTTCACTAACCCGCGCCAAGCCAATAACCAGCGCACCCTAACCTTGGCCGATCTGCCCACACGCTTTGATCGCGACAACGCGCCCAGTCCAGAGCAACGATTTGATGTGCCCAACCTATTGCAAGTGGAGAGCCAAACATACAGTACCCTTGAGCACGCAGCGGCCTCCACCACCATGACCGCAACCACACAGATTCTTGATACACAATTTCGCGCCCTGGTAAGCAATAATCGCGCCATCAAACCCCTGTTGCTTTTTGCCCAGGAAACACGCCTACGCATCTTGGGTCTGGATATGAGCACGACAACCGGCAATTATGTCAGCCAAAGTGGTGCCAACCTGACCCTAGAT
>CAZMRA010000092.1:0-651 GCA_964568485.1 uncultured Caldilineaceae bacterium
TCATCGAGGATAATCATATCGACATTTTCGATGCCGTCGCCATCGTCATCGCCTTCGGTGGGGTCAAAGGCGCGTACCCGAAAGACCAATTGACGGCGTACTGTCCGGGAGGTGCTGTTGCGGCCGGTTTGCATCATCTCGACCACGAGATCTTGGCGTTCGGATTCGCTCAAATCAATTTGAATGGTGGTCTCGAAAAATGCTTGGCGGCCATCGCGGGCATTAGCAATGGCGCGCAGCGTATAATCTTCGCCCTCGCGGACGGGCTCCCCATTGGGCCATTCATTATCATTCTCGGCAAAGTTGTAGATTTGGCAGTTCGGCTCGCCACCACTGAAGGCGCAGTAGCCAGCATTTTGCTCGCGGCGGCGGTAGAGTTCGTTTTCGTCCTGATCGAGGATGATCAGATCGACGCTGCGGATGCCGTCGCCATCATCATCGCCTTCGCGGGGATCGAAGGCGCGCACTTGAAAGACCAATTCCTCGCGCACGACGCTATCGCTGTGATTGCGCCCGGTTTGCATCATCTCGATGACAATGTCGTCACCCGCTTGCGATTGGGGCAAGAGATTTTGGGCAAGCAGCGTTGCTGGCGCCGCCAAGCCTCCAGTACAGAACCATAAAATCACAAACAGACCGATGGCTAGGTGG
>CAZMRA010000092.1:661-16253 GCA_964568485.1 uncultured Caldilineaceae bacterium
ACGATGGCAACGCATGGCCTTCTCCTTGGTTGAACACTCAACCTGAACACGGTCAGCAGGGCAGAACACCGAATCTTCGTCGGAAGGCTCCAACAGCAAGCTGCTGTGGGGAGATCGAACACTATATTGGTGGAATTCGCAAGCAGCAGGTTTATGCGATGAGGCAGGAGCACGGGTTACTTCTCTTTAATGATGACGGGAAAGTAATAAAAAAGCAGCGCAACGACGCCAATTTGTGCGACATCGTTGCTCTGCTTTTGGAGCAAAGAATGCTTTGCTGCAGCGCGGAGCTTAGAGGAGTTTCGCCGCCGCGGCCAGGCTGCGCGGCACCCCAATCGTGATCGGGTCTTGGCCGCCTTCGTATTCAAGCGAGAGCCAGCCGGTATAGCCGGCCTCGCGCAGGATGCCCACAATGGTAGATAAGTCAACTTGTCCCTCGCCGACGACCGCACCGGTGAACTTGGAGCCATCCAGCCCGGTGTAGACATGCGTCGTATCTTCTGGGCCAGCGTGGCGGAAATCTTTCAGGTGAACCAGCGCCACCAGATCCTTGAGCTCGCGTGCGGCATCGGTGGGATCCTGGCCGACCAACAGGAAGTTGCCCGTGTCTAGATTGGCCCGCAGCGCCGGTGAATTTACGGTTTCGATGATGTGCCTCACTTGATCGCTGCGCCCGGCCATCAAACCGTGATTTTCGAGTGCCAGCACAACGCCGTGGGCTTCGGCATAGGCGGCCCCTTCGGCCAAACCTTCGAGGATCCAATTGAGCCCATCCTCGAGTTGATAGCCGGGTTTGGCGCTGCCACTAAAGACGCGCAAGCAGCCGACTTCCAATTGATTGGCCACATCCACGCCCTCTTTGAGCGCCGCCAATTGTTTGGCACGTTCCTCCGCATCGGGCTGGAAAAAGTCATTGCCGATCGAATAAGTGGCTAAATCGAGCCCCAAGTCCTTCAATTGGCGCTTGACTTGCGGGATCTCGGCGGCTTTGTCCTTCCAGAAATAGTCAAGCAACTCAACGCCGTCCACCTCTTGGCTGGCGGCAAAGTCGAGAAAACCTGGCAGATCGATCACCCCTTCTTTCACCGGGTGAACGACGCTCCACATACTAACACCGAGTTTCATGGAAATGTTACACTTTCTCTGGGATAGAATTGGAATACACGGATCCGTCGTGGCTCGTCAACTTAGCTGCGGGCCACCGACTGGTAAGCGGCCTCGATCACTCGCATCACCGCGATACCGTCCGCCCCACTGATGGTGGGCGGGATATTGGTGGCGACCGCATTCAAGAAATGGCTCGCCTGCTGTTGGAAGCGATCGGGCTGGTCGAAGGGTAATTGCGTCCAATCGGTATCCCCAGCCAGCTTATAGCGGAGACCACCTGACTGCGCATAGTCAATAACAGCCTCGCCTTCGCTGCCATAGATGCGGAACTCGGCCTCCGAGACCGGAGTCACCCAACTGCAGGTCAACGTGCCAATTGCGCCAGATTCGCTGGTGACCAGAATCGATGCGCTATCTTCCACTTGGATTGAGGGCAAGGTGGTAGATATGCTCGCTTGGACGGCCTTCACTTCGCCAGCCAGCGCCCGGAAGATATCGATGCTGTGCACCAAGGTGTCGATCAAAATGCCGCCACCGGCGATTTCGCGCTCGGTGAACCAGGACGCACCAGCGCGCGCAAAGCGGAAGCCAAAACGATTGTAAACTTGCACAACTTTGCCCAACTTGCCGCTCTTGATTAATTCCTGAGCCTGCACCACCGGTTGGTGGAAGCGATGGCAGAAGGCAAATTGTAGGAAGGACGAGCTTTGCGCCACTGCCTGCACAATCGCCTCGGTCTCGGCCAAAGAGCGGGCTGGCGGCTTTTCGCACAAGATATGAATGCCTCGTTCCGCGGCCGCCTGGGCAATGGGCAAGTGCAAATTGGGTGGCGTGCAGATGCTGATCGCATCGGGTTTGACCGTATCGAACAGTTCAACGTAATCTTGGAAAGCTTGCCCCCCAAACTGGGCTGTGCGTTCCTGGGCTGCGGATAAATTCACATCGGCGATGGCAACAATT
The DNA here is from genome assembly GCA_964568485.1 of uncultured Caldilineaceae bacterium. Lineage (GTDB taxonomy): Bacteria > Chloroflexota > Anaerolineae > Caldilineales > Caldilineaceae > CFX5. Next base: position 2,729 of record CAZMRA010000092.1, read on the forward strand.
TCACATCGATCAGCCAGGGCCGCATAAGCGCGCAAGTGGGTGCCACCAATACCCCCTGCGCCGATCACCGCTACACGTACTTTCGTCATGGATCGTTACTCAATTCAAGCTAAACAAATGGATTTGATTGACGCAAGCCTGGCCAGAATCCCTCATGCAACAAAGATGGAACCCTGACAATCACTCGGCGCTGCGCCAGTACTGTGGATAAACAATGAGAGCGTGCGTCTGTCATTCTATTCTTTGATGCCAGTTAGTGCAATCCCTTCAATAAAGGTGCGCTGCGTTAGGAAAAAGAGCACCACCGTGGGGATCATGGTGAGGGTGGAAGCGGCCATCATCAATTGCCATTGCGCACCATACTGGTTTTGGAACATCTTCAAACCGAGTGAAATGGTCCATTGCTGCTGGTCGGTTAGATAGATCAGCGGTCCCAGAAAGTCGCGATAGGTCGCCACGAAGGTAAACAAGGCCACGGTCGCCAATGCCGGTTTGAGCAGCGGCAGCATAATCCGCCAGAATATGCCCAATTCGCCGGCACCGTCCATGCGCGCAGCATCGCTCAATTCATTGGGAATGGTCATGAAAAACTGACGCAGTAAGAAGACATACAGCGCATTGCCAAAGAAGGCCGGCACGATCAGGGGCAGATAGGTGCCTATCCAGCCAAATTGGCGGAAGATGATGTAAAGCGGGATCATCGTCACCTGCGCCGGTAACATGATCGTACTCAGGTAGGCCAGAAAGACGGCGTTGCGCCCCGGCCAACGGACACGCGCAAAGCCATAGGCGATCAAGGCGCACGAGGTCACTGTCCCAAAGATCGTCAGCCCGGAGACGATCGCTGTATTGCGGATATACAACCAAAAGGGAATGTAGTTGGTCGAGGCCAGAAAGTTTTGCCACTGCGCATCTTGTGGCCACCAAGTGGGTGGGAAGAGAAAGACCTCGGCATCCGTCTTGAGCGCGGTGGTGACCATCCAGTAGAGTGGAAAGACATAGGCAATGCCAATCGTCGTGCAGATCACATAGGCGATCCAGCGTGTGATGCGATCTTTGCTGCTCTGTCTTTGCAACCAAGAGACCTGGACGGCGCTGGATGGAGATGGTTGTAGGGTCGTTTGTAGATTCATAGTTGCTTACTCTTCAGACCGATAGTAGACCCAGCCCGAGGTTCGAAAGAGTATCACCGTGGCGATCAGCACCAGGATGAAGAGGAGCCAAGCCTGGGCACTGGCATAGCCCATCTTAAATTGCTGGAAGGCCGACTGGTAGAGATACATGGCGTAAAAGAGCAGCGAATTGGCCGGGCCACCAGCTGACCCTTCGCGGGTCGCCGTCAAGACCCATGCTTCGGTGAAGTATTGGAAATAGCCAATCACACTGATGATGAGCGTATAAAAGATCACCGGACTGATCATCGGCAGGGTGATGTGCCAGGTCTTGTGCAGTGCATTGGCCCCATCCAACTCGGCGGATTCCAGCAGCGAGGCGGGGACATCGCGCAGCCCGGCCAAGTAGGTGAGGATGGTGTTGCCGCCAAACCACAAACCCATAAAGATCACCGAGGGTTTTGTCCACGAGGGGTCGGTGAGGAAGCCAATCGCCGGTATGCCAAAGAGCTGCAAGACCGAGCGGATGGCCCCATACTCGCCGTTGAAGAGCCACAGCCAGACAATGGTCGACGCTACCACCGGCGTGATCGAAGGCAAGTAAAAGATGGTCCGGTAGATTGCCAGCCCACGAATTTTGGTGTTCAACACCAGCGCCATCAAGAAATCGAAGAGTAAATGAACCGGCAGACCGATCAAGACCATGTAGAGCGTATTGCGCAGGGCAATGCCATAGACCCGGTCGTTGAATAGATCGGTGTAATTGTCGAAGCCAATAAAGTAGGGTGGCCGCAGCACATCATAGTCGGTAAAGCTATAATAGAGCGATTGCAACAGCGGCCACAGGGTAAACGCGACAAAACCTACAATGGCCGGCGCAATAAAGGCCAAGCCAATGGCAAGCGAGCGTCTTTGTGTTTGTCCCATGTTGTATCTGGTGAACTAGGTGGCGAAACAACCCAGGGAGGCATACAAAACTCCCTGCCGCCCTGGGTGTAGCCAGCGATGAGCTGATCTTACAAGCGTTCCAGCGTTTGCTCTAACTCTTTTTGCACTTCTTCAGTCACCCGGTCGAGCAACTCTTGGGGTGAGCCTTGACCTGTGAAGGCAGCGGTTTCTGCCTCGGCCAGGCGTGTATTCAAGAAATCGTTGACTGGAATTTTGTAAGGACCAAAGGCATTTTCGCCATTCAATAGCTCCACCGCGAGTTTGAAGCGGGGCTCGCTCATAAAGCGTTCCTCACTGGCCGCGGCAACTTTGGGCGGAATGTTGAAAATATTGAAGCAGAATTCGCCCATCACCTCATCTTGGCCGAGGAATTTGATGAATTCCCAGGAGGCATCTGGGTTGCTCACGCCAGTGGGGATGGTGAAGACACTGCCACCAAAGGTTGTGCAATTGGCAAGGCCCCCTTCGGGTGGGGGAGCAGGGATCATGGGGATGTCTAGTTCCGGCGCAAAGCGTTTGTTGAACTGAATAAACCATTCGCCAACCTGATCCATCGCCTTCTTCCCGGCGAACAACGGGTTCTGTGTGCTCATATAATCGCCGTAACCGCTCTCAAACGCTGCTACCTGTTCGATGCCCAGCCGGGTGCGGTAGCCTGTCATCCATTCGAGCGCGGCGACGATTTTTTCATCGTTGGCTGTGATCTGGCCGCTGTCTTCATTGTAGAATGAACCGCCAAAGACGTGGCCCCACCAAGAAAGCCCACCGGGCAAGAGGCCCACCCGTTCAATGCTGCCATCGTCCCCAATGACTTCTAAGGACTCCGCAGCTGCGTCCAATTCGGCCAGCGTGGCGGGCGGTGTGCTCGCATCCAACCCGACTTCTTCAAAGAGCTCAGGGCGATAGGCGATCACGTTCGAGTTGGAGGTGATCATCAAGCCCCACAGATCACCATTCCAATGCCATGCATCCCATAGCTGGGGGAAATATCCATCCCCGTTGACGCCATCGCGTTCGGCCCAAGCTGTGATCGGTTGCAAACCCTGGCGAGCAGCCATGGAGACGAGTTGGTGCAGCCAAACTGCCGAGACCACATCAGGTGGGTTGCCACCCGCAATCGCCGTCAAGACTTTGTCGTATTGACCAAAGACTGTGGTCATGTTGACATAAATGGTGTCGGCGTTTTCTTCATTGAACTTGTCGACCTGGCGTTGTAATTCGTCAAATTCAAAGCCGCTCCAGCCCGTCCAATAATTGAGGAACGCTGCGCCCGTTGGTGGTGCTGGTTGCTCGGATGAAGTTTCACCTTGCCGGGGCGCCCGCGGGAGCGGGGGGAAGGGCTGTACAGGCTGCCAGCGTGAGGAACGCGCCGCTGGCTCCAACCATCCGAAGGAAATCTCGACGAGAATGTGCGGTGTGTAAGAACGACTGCATCTTCAACCCCTTATTCAGAATCAGCTTGTGGAAAAAATGAGTTGAACTTCAGTGGGTGTTCTGCCTTGGAGCTGACCAGTGGAGCTTGTTGGCGATCTCCAATGCTTCTCTAGTATAGAATGCTGATTTGCAACTGTCAATCACGTTTCTGACGACACCCAAGCCGAATTGGTTGTATAGGAAGCACAAGTTGATCTGGTGCACATTCTTCGCGCGAACAAAATCCTTGGAATGGTCGATTCACCCTTTCAGCGCCCCAGCCATGATCCCCTCAATAAAATAACGTTGCATTGTAAAGAAGATCACGATGATTGGCAGAACTGAGAGCACCGCACCAGCCAAAACCAAGCCATATTGATCGCCATAAGGGCCGCGCAATGTTGGCAGTGCCAGGTTGACCACATACATCTTGGAGTCATTGAGCACGATCAACGGCCAGAGAAAGTCGTTCCAGGCCCCTTGGAAAAAGATGATCCCCATGACTGCTAAGGCAGGTTGCAGATTGGGCAGCGCGATCCGGAAGAAGATGCCTAGTTCGCTAGCCCCATCGATGCGCGCCGCTTCCATCAACTCGGTGGGTAGGGCTAGGGCATATTGGCGGGCCAAGAAGATGCCAAAGGCGCTGGCCGCAAAGGGGATGATCAATACCCAGTAGCTATTTAGCCAACCCCAGCCCACCATCATTTTATAAAGGGGCACCAAGACAACTTCGAAGGGCAGGGTAAAGCTGGCGATGATCAGCACGAAGAGGAATTGTTTGAAGGGGAATTCGTATTTGGCAAAGGCAAAGCCGGCCAACATACACAGAAGGAGCGACAGTGCAGTCCGTCCGAGCGCAACGATAGCGGTATTTAGAAACCAACGTACAAAGAGGGTTTCGCTAAAGAGTTTGAGATAGTTATCGAAAAACCAATCTTCTGGCAATAGTTGGACTGGAAAGGTGAAGATTTCGTATTGCGGCTTGAACGAAGACGAGATCATATATAGAAAGGGGAGGGCCATTAAAAAGACACCCACCAGCAGCAAGGCATTGGTCACGCTTAAGAGGCTGAACCAGCGTGCTTGGCGTGCCCGGCTGCGGCGCGATTTCGTAGGGAGCGAATTAGTTGCAATTGCCATGATGTTTTGCCTGTTTGTTTCCCAGTCGATCAGCAGTCAGCTCAAAATTGGGTGAAGATCGCGTTGACGAAGTCGGCGCATCTAGCAGAGTCTAGCGGTTTTGACTTAATTGTTACTTGTCGTCGCGGAAAGCCCCAAAGACGCGCAGATTGAGAATCGCTAGCAACACGATGATCGTGACCAGCGTGTAGCCGATCGCCGAAGCATAGCCCAGATTAAATTGGGAGAAGCCGGTGGCATAGAGATATTGCACCACGCTGAGCGATTGATCGCGCGGGCCACCGCCGGTCAGCATGTAAGGCTCGGCGAAGATCTGGTACGACCCGTTGATTGCCGTCACGGTCACAAAGAGGATCACCGGGCGCAACAGTGGGATGGTAATGCGCGTCAAGATCACCCACCAGTTGGCCCCATCGATCGCCGCAGCCTCTTCCAACTCTTTGGGAATATTCTGCAAGCCGGCCAAAAAATAGAGCGAGATCAACCCGACGAAGCGCCAGATGATCAATAGAATGATCGAAAATTTGACGACACTTGCATCGCGCAACCAGCCGATCCGCCAGGATTCCCCAAACCACTGCGTCAGGTAATTGTTAATCAGCCCCGATTGATAGTCGTACAGAATGCCAAACATCAAACTGGCAACAATGGTCGAGGTCAACAACGGCACAAAATAGGAGAGCCGGTAGAAGCTCTTCAGGTTGAAGGAAGGCACCAATTTGGAATTGATGACAACTGCCAGCACAAAGGCCAGCGGCACCTGCAACAAGAGGCTCCCCAAGGCGTAGACAGTGGTGTTGATGATCGATTGTTTGAAGCGGGGGTCAACGAACAAATTGGTGTAGTTGCGTAGCCCAACAAATTCCGGTGTGCTGATCCCTTGTTGGCGGTGGAAGCTGAGGTAAAAACTATGGACCACCGGGTAGGCGAGAAAGATCAGAAAAAGGATAAAAAAAGGGGCAATATAGAAGTAGGGAATCACCTTCAGACGATGGCGTTGCCACCAGCGAACCCAGTTCGAGCTTTCATGCTGAATAGGACGTATCGAGTGCAACCTCGTACCTTGCTCTATAGCCATGAGCCGCTCCTTTGAACGATAGTGGGATGTCTGCACCACAGGCAATAGACGAGCAGAGAAAACCCCGTCTATTGCCTGGGCGTCGGGGCAATCCCAATGTGCGCAACTACAGTGACTTAACGCGCTCCAACTCGATGGTCAAGGCATCAAACGCCGCGTCGATATCGGCCTGATCTTGCAAGATCGGGGTGATCAAAATGTTCTGAATTGCGGTGTGGAATTCGGGGGCCCAAGGTGATTGGTAGATGCGCGGCATCTGCTTGGCAAGTTCCAAGTAGAGTTCGCCAATGACTTGACCTTCGTAGTAGTCGTATGGCTCTTGGACGAGAGGATCTTCAATGGCGGGTAACCAGGAGGGAATAATGCCTCGCTCGATTACATCTTGCAGCACTGCTGGCGTGAGGTGAGATTCTTCGATGATGGCCCAGGCTTCTTCGGGGTGAGCCGCCCCTAATGGAATACTAACGCTGGTGCCACCGTGGGTGGCCGTGGGGATGCCAGCCCCAATACCACCGGGCAAGGCTTGTAATCGCCATTCATTCTCTTGCCCGGGGCCGATTTTATCGTCTCGGCCCAACTTGCCATTGTGCCACGGGGCCCCCAGAATGCTGGCGAACTGATCTTGGCGAACCGCTTCCCAGTAGATCGGCGGCGACCAGGTCGAATCGCCGGTGACGGGGGCAACGACGGCAATTTCCAAATCGTGGATCCAGCGGCGTTGCAATTCGAGGATATCGCGCCCGAGGTCGGTCATCCCCCCAAAGTTGCCATCTTCGAGGAACATTTGATCTCCCGCGTTAAACAGCATCATCTGGAAGTCACCATCGCTCAGATCGTGGAATGAAATGATGGCCATGTCAGTCGCTTCTTTGAGCATAATGCCGGCCTCTTCCATATCTTGCCAAGTTTCAAAAGGTGTGGGGATATCCAATTCGTCAAAGACGGCTTTGCGATAGGCCAGCGTACAGGCATTGGTTTCATTGCCAACCCCATAGATCTGCCCTTGCCAAGACCAATAGTCGAGCGCTGCCCCAGGCACCAATTCATTAATGCGGTCGCCAATCAGGTCGTTTAGCGGGGCAAAGCCCACGGTATCGCCTTTGAAGAAGGCCGACATACGACCCTGTTCGACGCGGGCAATATCGGGAACACCAACGCCCGAGGAGACAGCAGCCAACATCTTATCGTGAATCTCCGCAAAGGGGGCGATCACCATATTCATCCGCCAGTTCGGATGCTCTGCCCAGAATCCACTATTTTCGAGTGCCGTGTTGATCCAGCTCAGACCTTGCTCCCAGTGAGCCCAGGCTTCGATTACGATTTCATCGTCGGCTGCTGGTGCCGCTGCTTCACCAGCAGGAGCCGCGCCCGGTGATGTCACCGGGGCGGCACAGGCGGCCAGCGTTGCCAGGCTTACGGCTCCGGCGCTGAATTGTAAGAAGGCACGACGGGTCAATAAGGGTTGCTGCTTGCTCATCTTGGTTCCTCTCTTGTTGAAACGGGGTATCAAAACAAAGAAAGCGAACATCGTTGCGCAACTGACCCGTTGAGAGAAGACTTTGGGGAGCTTATCGACAGGACAGTGCGCGCAAAGATGGTAAAACCGTGATGATCGGCCGAGCAAGGCTGCGCAGGATTAGTCCGCAGTGCTTGGGGCGGCGCATGAGCGCCGGATAATTAGGCTGGTAGGCACCTTGACGTTCTGGTCAGTCAAGGGTTGGCCCTGCATGAGTTGCAAAAGAAGTTCAGCGGCTCGTTGTCCCATCAACTCCAGAGATTGGTCGATCGTAGTCAATGGTGGGGACGAACTCGCACACTCTAAAATATTATCGAAACCAATGAGGGATAAATCTTCGGGTACCCGTAGGCCACTGTCTTGGGCGGCAGCCAAGACCCCAAAGGCGGTCATGTCATTCGCCGCAAGAATGGCTGTCGGCGGATGTGGCTGCTGCAACAGGCGTAAGGCACAGCTGTAGCCCGTGGGTTGGGTATAATCTCCTATTTCAATTAATGTGGAATCGATGGAGAGACCTGATTCGCGTAGTGAATCGTAATACGCTTGCAATCGTCCTTGCGAACTTTGCAGGGCCGGTCGGCCTCCAATAAAACCGATTCGACGATGGCCTAATTCGAAAAGATAACGCATTGCCGCCATTACCCCAGCATGATTGGTCGAGAGAACTGCGGGGAAGTCAGCTCCTTCGCTATGGGGATCGATCGCGACGATCGGTGAACCTGTTCGGAAGCTGTGGGCGTAGGGGGCGACCACAATCATCCCATCGGTGACGCTACCATTCAATAACGCAACTTGTTTTTGTTCCCAATTCGCTAGGTTCTGCTTGGCCTGGGTGCTGCTTGTATAGATCAGCAGATCAAAGCCTGCCGCTGTAATGGTCCGACTGACCCCGCGCATGATCTGTAACGAGTAGCTCTGTTCCAAACCGGGGACGAGCAGTCCAACCACATTGGTCTTGCGGCTGCGCATACTTTTCGCAGCCAATCCCGACCCATATCCCAGCTCATCGATTACTTGCTGGACCCGTTGTATGGTTTTCGCAGATACATCAACTTTATGATTCAACACTCGCGAGACAGTCGAAACCGACACGCCCGCGGCTCTAGCGACATCTTGAATCGTTACGCTTGTCTTCACGAAAACTGGTCAAGTTTGATGATATAAAACGGCACAAAACGGGTGAACGTGCGAAGTGGGGAGAGCGTATCCGGTAACATTTCCGGTAACGTTACCGGAAGTATAGCAGATTGTTGAGAAATGTCAAGCGATTTTTGAAATTCTAAGGATCAATCCTGCGATTGTGTGGGAACGCTGAGGATCACTGTGCGGAAAGCGTAAGGGGAACTAGCGAGCCAGAGTCTTTGCTGCAGCAGGATGATGGGCAAGCAACGGGGGCGATAGACGTGGAACTACCATCTATTGCCCCCGACCAATTACCAGGGGAAATCGACTTCAGCCAAGGTCGCAATTAAAGTCTCAGCCTGGGTCGCTGTCAGGCCAACGAATGGCGGACGCACTGTCAGCCAGGCTGGATCTTGGCGGAAGTGTGCGATGATCTGCTTCAGACCGGGAATCGGGGCATAATCTTGGAAGGGTTTGCGCAACTCCAAGATCCGCTCTTGGATCTGGGGTGCCTCGTCACTTTGCCAGTTATCGTACAACTGGCGCAAGACGCCGGGAATGGTATTGGCCACGGCGTTGATCCCGCCAACCCCACCCTGGCGTAGATTGTCCAGCAGGAAGCGCTCGGAACCAGAGAAGGTCCCAAAACCTGGAAAGGCATCCAGAATTGCGGCTTGTACTTTCCAATCGCCCGAGCTGTCTTTGATGCCGACCACCGTTTGCGGATAGGCCTTGATCAGGCGCTCGATCAACGACAGGCTAAAGCCCACTTGCGCCACGGGTGGAATATGATACAGGTAGATACGCAGACGAGCGTCTCCTACTCGCTCGATCACCTCGGCGATGCTGCGGAAGATCCCTTCGTCGCTCACTGCTTTGTAATAAAAGGGCGGCAACAATAGCACGCCAGCGCAGCCTAACTTAACCGCATGACTGGTTAATTGGACCGTGTCGGGTAATGCAGGGGTACCTGTGCCCGGCATCAAGCGCTCTGGCGCGATGCCTGCTGCTACCAGTTTCTCTAGGCTTTCCAGGCGTTCGCTCACGCCTAGTGAATTGGCTTCACTCGTTGTGCCAAAGGGGCAGAGACCATGACAGCCGGTGACTAATAGTCGGTGGCAGTGGGTGATCCAACGCTCCATATCGATACTGAGATCGGCATGGAAAGGCGTTAAAACCGGGGCAAAGATGCCGCGTAAGAGTTGCGGTTGAGACATGAAGGACTCCCTGGTTCAATTCATTGGTGACGGAAAAAGTACCGCTGGCGCATTTTGAGAATGAATCCCTATGCTTGGATCGGATATCCCGGAATGCATCTTAGCCGTGTAAGTCTACCATAGGCGTGCACTTTTGGCGGTTGGGCAGTGGCTTTGGTGTCGTGAATCACTAGGCCGCTTGGGGAGTAGCGACCGGTTGCTGCTGGATCGAATCCAGGTAGGCCTGATAGAGCGCGCGGTGGCTGGGTACTTTTTCTAAGAAAGAGGAACGCAGGTCGCGCTCCTTGATCTTATTGGCATAATCAAAAAGTTTATCGATCCCACGGGCTAAGATGGCTTGACTGCGTACATCCTGAAGAGCGTTGAACACTTGGTAGAGCGTGAGATAGATCTGGAATGGCTCATCCAGTCCAACAAGTGGTTGCTCCTCAACCAGCACCAAGAGCTTTTCAGCCCAATCCTGGGCGGTGGCAAGCTGATTTTGCGCGAGCGCCAAACGGGCTAGACCCGCTTGGACTTCGGCGATCATCGGTGGAATATCCAATGTTTGGTAGAGCGCTAGCGCATCACCATATGCTTTCGCTGCTGCCGACCATTGCCGCAAGCCAGTGTAGGCATGCCCCATGAAGAGCAACGCATAGCCAGCATAACGACGATGGCTATGCTCATTGGCTGCGTTGTAACAGCGAGTTGCATAGGCCAACGCCAAGCTTGCTTCCTCCGCAAATAGATGTAACAAACTGGTTGCCAGCCAGACATCAAGTTTTGCATCCAACATGGTAAATTGCTCGTGCAGCGCCAACGCATCTTGGATCAACGTGCGCGCCCGTTCAAAATCCCCTAAGTAGGCATAAAGCCGCCCAATATCTGACTGTGCATAGTCCATGTGCAGGGTCTCGCCCATTTCACGAAAGCTCGCCACAGCCAGGGCAAATTGATCCTGTGCAGCGGTATATTCACCCAACTGCTGGAGCACAGCTGCTAGTTCATAGCGAGCCAAGGCTTCGCCCTGGCGGTAGCCAAGTGTACAGGCAAGCTGGAGGGCCTGTTGATACTCTGTGTAGGCTTCGGTATAGCGGTGCTGATGGCGCCTGAGGTTGGCTAAATTTAAGCGAGCGTTCATCTCGCCGCGCAATTTACCTTGGCTTTGGCACAGATTTAAGGCTTGGGTGAGGGCAAAGCGGGATTGTGTATACTCATCGCGGAGTACTGAAATCGCACCTAAATAAATATAGATGCCCGCCTGAACGTCGTAATAATACTCGTCTGGCTCGTCTGCCCATTCCAACTGCTGCAAACGTTGCAAGGCCTGCTCGGCATACGCCTTGGCTTGCTCAAGGGCTCCAGTGCGGTGATGGACCATGACCAACACCAGCCGACCCACCAACTCGCCTTCGGTGTCGTTACACGTAGTGGCCGAGGTGATGGCTTGTTGTGCAAGGTTCTTGGCTCGGCTGTGGTTGCCGAGTAGACAGCGCATGTAGGCTTCATAAGCTAGCAATTTGCTTAACAGTTGTTGCCAAGGGCACTGTTGATCTGCGCTGCATTGCTGCAGAATCGTTTGAATGGCCATGGCGCTTTGCTGAAAGTTCGTGGCGCATTTCATAAAATGCCCGACAATCCAATGGAAGTGCCACAGGGCATAAACGCTGGCCATGAGCGACTTATGGATGGGCGTTGTGGGATTTTTCAGGGCGTGGTTGATGGCCCATTGCCACGCTTGCTGCACATTGTCTAGCTCGCGTTGGATCTCCTCGACTGCCTGCCGAGGTTGATTGCGGGCGAGCATCCGCTCGCGGGCGGCAATAAAGTTTAGATAATACCGGCTATGGCGTTCAGCGACCGCGTCGAATGACGTCGCTAGAATCGCTGAATTGGGCGCCTCATGGAGTTTGTCACGGGCGAATTGACAGAGTAGATCATGCAACTGGTAGCTGCCCACTCGCGTCTGTTGGAGCAAGGATTTATCCACCAAGCTAGCTAATTCGTTGACAGTTGCCCCGGTCACCACTTGGGCTGCTGCCCGACTAAACTCGCCAACAAAGATCGAACATTGCGCCAAGATCGATTGCTCGCGCGGGGTGAGCAACTGCCAAGAAGATTCTAGAACCGCGCTGAAATGACGATGGCGCAGATCGAGATCGCGGCGTTGTGAGACCAACAAGGCAAGATTTTGACGGATCGCGATCACAAGCTCGTCCGGCGTAAAATGGGGCATCAATGCTGCAGCGAGCTCAATGCCCAACGGCATGCCTGCCAGAGTGCGGCAAAGCTCGATCACCCCCGGGAGATTTTCCTCGGTCAGCGCAAAGTTGGGCAGGGTACGACGCGCATGATAGACAAACAGGCGAACACTTTCATAATTCGCCAAATCTTGCTTGTCTAAGCTCCTTGTCTCGCGTGGCGGAACAATTAGTCCCTCTAACCGTAGTACGGTTTCGGGTAATAGTTGCAACGGCAGCCGTGAAGTCACCACCAAGCTGACGTCAGGGGCCGCTTGCAATAAGGCTAGCAGAAATTGGGTGGCAATGTTGGCCGTATTCTCTTCGACCAGGAGATGCTCAAAGCAATCGAAGACAAGCAGGGTTTGACGGTGTGCTAAATAATGAAAGAGCGTCGTGGTTAAGTCCGCTTTGATGGTGCTAGTAGCACCCAATGCTTTGAGCACGGCACCCGCAAGTGCATCAGACAAGTGATCGGCAGTGGAGGTGACTGTGCTCATGGGGATAAACCAAACGCCATGGGCAAAGGGTGGTAGTGGCTCAGTAGCTAGTTGCTCCAACAAAGCCAATGCCAAGCGACTTTTGCCCATGCCCCCCATCCCCACAATGGTGAGCAAGCGATTGTTTTTGTTGTCGAGCAGCGCGCGCAAGTGTGCTAGTTGTTGGCTGCGGCCCACCAGCGGTACAAGGATGGTTGGTATATTATGTAAAGCTGAAGCTGGGGTCTCCGTGATCGGTGGCTGCTCTTTCTCTGGCGAAAGGTTCCCTGTGCGAATTTGTTCATATAGTGCCGTTGTTTCTGCGGTTGGCTCCACGCCCAATTCTTCCTGCAGCAACTGCCGGCATTGTTCATACTGGCGGAGGGCCGCTCCCACTTGTTTTTGGGCTGCTAGCGCGCGCATGAGCTGGCGATGTCCCTCTTCGTGCCAAGGTTCGAGGGCGACTTGCCGAGCTGCATAGTGCCCTGCTCGTTCATAGTTCCCCGCAGTCAAGTGATGCGTAGTCAGCAGATCGAGCATGATCATCGTCTGGCGATGAGCTTGCTCACGCCGAAAGCTCACCCATTCTTCATACGCTTGATTCTCCTTGAGCAAAAGCCCGCTGAGAAATTCACCGCGATAGAGTGTAACTGCTTGAGCAATCTGCTCTAAGCAATCGGGGCATTGGAGCAGGTTGGCGTGTTCGTGGGTTTGGCTGAGTTGCCATTGCTGGTGAAAGCTGTGGAAGTCAGTGCTGACCCCTTGGTGATTCCAGCGCAGTGTGGTCGGCGAGATCTGAAGAATATTATCAAGGTTGGTGACCGGAGTTAAGGTCTGCTTAAGAAAGAATAGCGCCTGGCGTAGATTGCGGCGCGCTCTTTCTTCTAATTCCTCTGGCCAAAGTAGGGTAGCTAAGGCGGCGCGAGAATGGCTGACATTGGCCTCAACGGCCAAGTAAGAAAGTAAGGCACGGCTATGTTCTGTCCGAAACTTAAGCGGTATCCCCGCCCAAGTTACCTGAACACTACCAAATAATTGCAGAACCAACGACATGGTAACCCTTCACGGTAAACCAGAGGCTTAGCCCATTTCATTCGTGTTGAGCAAATATTCCTCTTGACAATCCACATCGTAAAGTATATCAAACTGCGCTAGCTCATCCAACTGCTTTGAACCTTTTTTTTTGAAGAATTACTTACGAATTAGACGTTTTTTTGACGCTATATTGTTATTCTGTCGCTAAGAGATACGCTTAGCACGCGAGAACGCATGCCGATT
>CAZMRA010000093.1:0-16208 GCA_964568485.1 uncultured Caldilineaceae bacterium
AGGTGCTGGATGATGGTCGCTTGACGGATAGCCAAGGCCGCACCGTGGACTTCAAGAACACGGTGATCATCATGACTAGCAACTTGGGCAGCCAATACATCTTGGATGTAGCCGGGGTTGATGAGGAAGTGGAGCGTCGTGTACGCGAGGTGCTGCGACAGCACTTCCGCCCAGAATTCCTCAACCGGGTTGATGAAATTGTCATCTTCCACGCGTTGCACCAAGAACAACTGGCCTCGATCATCGAGATTCAACTGGGCCGCATCCGCGCCCTACTCAAGGATCGCAACATCACGCTGGAATTGACCAACAAGGCCAAAGAGCTGTTGGTGCAAGAAGGCTACGATCCGGCCTTTGGGGCTCGCCCGCTCAAGCGGGTCTTGCAGCAACGTATTGCCGATCCGTTGGCTGTGCAACTGCTGGAAGGCAAGATCGAGAATGGCGAACAGATCTTGGTCGATGCGATTGGCAACGAGTTGACCTTTACAGTGCTCGAGACGTTGGAAGCGTAATCCGAACTCAGCAATCTCCAGCCATGTTGGTACCCGGAGATTGCTGAGCGTGAGCGCCTTAATAGGCAAGCGGCGCGATCTGCTCCTCGGCCGAGGTTGCGCCCTCATCATGGGCAATGGCGAGAAATTCTTCGTCGCGCAAGGGGCGGTGACAGGCTGCCCCCGCTTGTTGACTGCGCCAGAGAATACGTTTGAGCTGGTCGGGTGTGGCACTCATGCCATACTCGGCCAGTTTTTGGATCACGGCACCGGTGTCGCTCCATTTGCCGATCACCAATTCGGGTGAGCGCCCAATCACCTCGGGTTCGAAGGGGAAGGCATAGGGCCGCGCCCCGCCTGCCGTAAAATCAGCAGTAGCGCCCCACTGCTCGTAACGGAAGGCCCCTTTGCCCACAATCGGCTTGTAATAGCCGTTGGGAATTCCACTGATCTCCTCGACTAGGCGGCTCAGTTCGGGCAACAGATCCAGCCGCACGCCGGTATCCACGCCATACAGCACCTCGAGCGCCATGACCACTGACTCCATTGAGGCGTTACCAGCGCGATAACCAATGCCATTGACCGAAACCTGTAAGACATCCGCGCCTGCTTCGTACGCGGCTAACACATTCGCCACGGCCAAGCCAAAATCGTTGTGACAATGCACCTCGACTTCGAGCTGCGTGGCTTGTTTCAATTGCTTGACAAGATAGCCCATCACAGCGGGGCGCGCCACCCCTTGGCTATCCACCACGCTGACGGCGCTGGCCCCTTCGGCTTCGGCCAACTTCGCGGCCAGCAGAATGTGATCGAGCTCGGCGCGGGTGCATTCAGGCAAAAAGAGATTGACGGTCGTCCCGGCCTCACGCGCCTTGCGTACCGAGTTAACCATTTCCTCGAGCAATTCATCTCGGCTGCGTTTGGAGACATGCTGCTGAAAGGCTTCGCCGATGCGATACCAAACCATCACATGTTTCGCCCCCAGTTCTAGCGCTCGCTCGACGCGGCCCGGTTGCCACGTTACCCAGAGATCAAGGGGCAATTGTCGCTGAAGCAGCCCGCGGATCACTTCTTGCCAGCCGGGGACGGTCAAGAAGACCTCGGTGCGCTTGATGCCAGCCCGCGCCAACATCTCGGCGATGCGAATTTTGTCGGCGGTGTTGAAGGCGAGATCAGCAGATTCTTCGCCGTCGCGGATGGTTAAGTCGTGCAATTTGACTGGGCGAGGGGGCACCGCGATAGCGGGATCGAAACCATGTTGGCTGGCTGCCCAATGGTCGGTGAGCCACGGTGTTTGTGGATTGCGTTCCATCTCCTCTGTCCTCTGTTGTTGATCGAATTGGATTGAGTTGGTTGGTGGCTGCAACTCTACAACAAGAAGCGGGTATCCGTAAATTTTGTGCCAAAGGGGCTGGAACGCTAAGTTGGGGGAAATGAATCATCTGTGTACCACTGGGCGTTGCGCATAGACAATTTGCTAACAAAGCACCAATCTTATCTTAACGCAGCACCAACGGTTAACTAACAAAGTTGTGAGACCATAAAAGCATCAAACGGCAATCAACGGTGGCTTGAAGCTCAATGACTAATTCAATGCCCTGTTTTTCTGATTTGATTGCCGGAGCATTCGGCTAAGTTTTGTTTGGTTGAGACCAACTGATAGGAGGTAACAATCATGACAACTTTGACCCGTTGGGACCCTATCCGCGAGTTAAGTGATATGCGTCGCACGATGGACCGCATCATGGATCGCTTCTTTGATGAGCCGCTAAGTGGTAATTTGGCTGCTTTTCCACAGCGCAATGGGAACGCTTGGAGTTTGCCGATAGACGTTGCAGAAGATGCCGACGCCTATACCATTAAGGCTTCGGTGCCAGGGATCAACCCCGAGCAGATCGAAATTACCCTGAATGATAATGTGTTGATGATCAAGGGGGAAACGAGCAGCGAAAGTGAATCCAAGGAGACCAATTGGCATGTGCGTGAGCGCCGCTACGGTAGCTTTAGCCGCAGCGTGACCTTGCCGACATCCGTAAATGCTGATGCGGTTGAGGCCACCAACGAAAATGGTGTGTTGACATTGCGCTTGCCCAAGACCGAGGCGGCCAAACCCAAGAGGATTGCCATTAAGAGCACGGTCAATGGCAGCGTCAACGCCAACTAAGCATGTCACCGGTACTTAAGTTTAAGTAATTAAATTTCTGCAGATCTCCCCAACCTCTTTCCTCATTCAAGTTATGTGAGCTTAAAGGGATTGGGGAGATTTTGTTTGGCCTACGGCCGATGGATGAACCTCCACTGGATAGCCGTGTTGTAGCGTATTCACAGTTGAGCGCGGGGTGAGTACCTGCACCACCGCTGGCAGGCTTGCTATTTCACCCAATGTATAGCCGGCTGGCTGCCAGCGCCAAACTTGTTCATGCCACCACAAATAGGCTGCGCTGTGATTCCCATCAGTGAACAGTACCCCACTTGGCAAATCTAGTAAGCGGGCTGGAAAGACGATTTTTCCCTTCTGCCGATTGATACGCTCTTCATGGAGCGCATGATCGATTGTATCGACCAAGGGCTTCACCGTGCCGGCCAAGGTTGGATTCGCCGCGGCCCAATGTGCCCGAAACAATTCAAACCGATCCCGTTGACAATAGGCACAGGGGCGATGTCCCGCGGCCAAAGCCGTCGCTTCATCCAGAAAGAAAAGTTCAGTCCACGAGCCTGGTTTCATCAAAGTGCGACGCATGCCCTTGAAAGTCAGCAAACAGATGATCCAGCGCTTGGTCTGGTAGGGGCGGCGGATGCGCTGCTGCTCATCGTGCAGGCAACCACGATTCCCCAGCAAGGTGCCGCGCGCCGGCGTGGCGATAATCTGACCGAAGGGGGTGACACGATTTTGGCGAGGCATCATTCTCCTTGGCGAGCATGAAAGCGTGCAATTGGCCAAACAATCCACAAACGCACCACATTCTCCGCAGTGCATTTGGGCAAGTTGTCCAAGTGGCGTATACGAGCAGATAACGATTTTTAATTTTACTCGATTGCCGAGTATCCTTGTGCAATTGCCTATCGCCGGGCGTGCCAAAGCAACTATAAGATAGTTGATGGCACCTCCCGAAGCTGGGCATACCAAACCGATGGCGCAGCATTTCTAGCGCAGCAATACGCAGAGCGCTGGCCGACAATTGTTTGGAGAGATCAGCTCAAAATCGCTTGTGGAGCGTATCGTCCGCATCAGCCTGAGTGGCCTCGAAGATTTTGAGTGAGTTATTCGCATTATTGTCATTGAAGATGGTTGCTCGGTATGAGTGTTGGTACGCAATTGGCTCGGCTTTTTCTTCCTGCACAACCGGTTCCGGAAAAATTTCGTGGTGTCTTTTGGCATCTCTATCTAGAGGTGGCCTGGTTTGGTATCCTTTCAGGAACAAGTCTTTCATTTCTGGCCGTCTATGCCGCGCGACTGGGCGGCGACGCCTTCCAGCTCGGCTTGATCAATGCCGGCCCCGCGGTGGTTGGGCTGCTATTTACACTGCCCGCAGGGCGTTGGCTACAAAATCAACCGGTTGGCCCTGCCATCTTTCAGTCCGCGGTGTTGGCCCGCTCAGGCTACTTGATCTGGGTATTGTTGCCCCTGCTATTCCCCAACCAGATCCAAATCTGGGGATTGATCCTGTTGGTCTTGATCATGACCGTGCCCAATACCGCCTTGGCTATTGGCTTCAATGCCCTGTATGCCTCGGCTGTCCCCCCAGAATGGCGCGGTCATGTGGTCAGCATTCGCAATGCACTACTGGCAGGCATGTTTGTGGCCTCCTCACTGCTAGCCGGGTTTTTATTGGATCTGCTCTCGTTTGAATTGGGCTATGCCCTCGTCTTCCTGATCGGCTTTTTGGGCGCGGCCCAGAGCACCTACCATCTCTGGAATCTGCGCCACATTACCGGCGAGACTGTGCCGGGCACGCCGCAAATCCGCGGGGTGATTGGGGATCTCGCTCGGCCCGGTGAGATGCGCAGTTTTGGCCTCAACGCTCGAGCCAGTGTGGCCCTCCGTGCTTTTACCCGCGGGGTGCGCTCGCTGCATCCAGAAGTGCTGCAGGGGCATTATGGCTTTGTGGTGGCAGGACTCTTTTTCTTTCACTTCGCCCTCTTTTTGTCCTCCCCGATTTTCCCCTTATACTGGGTGAATGAATTGAACCTGTCTGACGGGGCGATCAGCCTCGGTACCGCGCTGTTTCATCTCGCGGTCTTTTTTGGGTCGCTGCGCGTTGGCCAACTCAGCCAGCGTTGGGGTAACCCGCGCCTGACGGCACTCGGCGCTGTGCTGATCTGCCTGCATCCGCTGTTGACTGCTTTTGCCGAAGGGCTGCCGCTCTTTCTGCTCGCCTCGGTGATAGGCGGCGCAGCGTGGTCCTTAGTCGGCGGCGCGGTGGGGAATTATCTGCTCGAGAAGGTTCCCAATACAGATCGACCTGCCTATTTGGCTTGGTACAACTTGGCGTTGAATGCCGCCGTCTTGTTGGGCTCGTTGGGCGGTTCATGGCTGGCAGGGTTGCTCGAGCTCTCGACTGCGCTGCTCCTCTGTTGTGTGATTCGTGTCCTAGCTGGTTTATTTATTTGGAGAGTGGGTTGATGGTAGCCGGAAGAACGCCGCGTGTTGGTTGGCACCTGCGTTGGGAACGACGGATCGAGCAACCCTTCTGGTTGCAATTGCTGACCCCGTTCCTTTTGATCGCCGCGGCCTTGTTGATCGGCGCATTGGTGCTGTGGGCCACCGGGGCGAATCCCTGGGCTCTTTACCGGCGGATGGCGTTCACTGCGTTTGGAAGTGCCTATGGCTGGTCGGATACGACGATCAAAGCCACGCCGTTGATCCTAGCCGGTTTGGGGGTGTCGATTGCTTTTCGCGCCCGTCTGTGGAACATCGGCGGGGAAGGGCAGTTGTTGTTTGGGGCCTTTCTGGCGAGTGGCGTTGCTTTGCAGTGGCTGCCCAACACGACGCCACCAGCGCTGATGGTGGCCACCATGGCCATTGCTGGTTTGCTGGGGGGCGCGCTGTGGGCTGTCGTTCCTGGGTTGCTCAAAGCTCGCTTGGGTGTTAACGAGATCATCACTACGTTGATGCTCAATTATGTGGCAGCTTTGTGGAACAATTACTTCGTCTATGGCCCCTGGAGCGAACGGGGCTTTGGGATGACACCGCAATTCCCGCGTGCGGCTTGGCTTCCTCGCCTCACCGATTTTGCCGAACAATTTCCTTTTCTGCGCGGCTTGACCGCCCATTTGGGGATTTTCTTGGCCCTTGGCCTAGCGCTCGTGCTCTGGTTTGTTTGGCGCCATACCAAGTGGGGCTTTGCCGTCACGGTCATGGGCGACAATCCGCATGCAGCTCGCTACTCGGGGATCAACTTGACGCGCAACATTGTGCTGGTCATGATGCTGAGCGGGGCACTGGTGGGCCTAGCCGGCATGAGCGAGGTGTCCGGTGTGGTGCATCGTCTGCAAGAGCGTTTCTCGCCTGGGTATGGCTTTACCGCGATCATTGTGGCTTGGCTGGCGAAGCTGAATCCGCTGGCGATTGTGCTGGTCGCCTATCTCTTTGGCGGGCTGCTGGTCGGCACTGATGAAATTCAATCGGCCGGGTTAGCCCAATTGCTGCAAGGCGTGATCTTGTTTGTGGTCGTTGGCGGGGAATTGCTGCTGCGTTACCGGCTACGCTGGCGCTAAACGAGTCTCGCCGTTTTTATTCACACACGAACTTGGTTGGTCTATGGAACTCATCATTCTGGTTAATCTGTTGGCGGCAGGCGTGCGCTCGGGGACGGCCATCCTCTTGGCCACGATCGGCGAAATCTTTACCGAGCGCGCCGGGGTACTCAATCTCGGCGTTGAAGGTATGATGTTGATGGGAGCCATGACCGCCTTTGGGGTGGCCCATCAAACCGGGAACCCGTGGCTGGGCTTGTTGGCTGGAACCGCGGTTGGTGGAGGATTGGCCCTGCTACACGGCCTAGTGGTGATCACCTTGCACGGGGATCAGGTGGTCAGCGGATTGGCCCTCACCTTCCTCGGTACTGGCTTGAGTGCGGTCCTCGGCGCGCCCTTGGTCGAGATCCGTCAAGCCCCGCGGTTGCCCACGCTGCCAATTCCGGGCTTGGCCGACCTGCCGATTTTGGGGCCAATTTTGTTCAACCATAATGTGATTGTCTACATCGGCTTCCTGCTGGTGCCCTGCGCGTGGATTTATATCTACCGCACGCGTCCGGGATTGACCTTGCGGGCGCTGGGTGAATATCCGGCCGCGGCCGATGCGTTGGGGATCAACGTCTATGCCCAACGGTATTTTTATGTGATGCTCGGCGGGCTGTTGGCGGGCATGAGCGGCGCGGCCCTCACCTTGGCCATCACTCCGTTGTGGATCGAAGGGGTCACGGCTGGGCAGGGGTGGATTGCCATCGGATTGGTGATCTTTGCCGGGTGGAATCCCTTGCAGGCTGCGGTAGGATCTTATCTCTTTGGCGCGATCCGCCGCTTGCCGCTTGATTTACAGAATGTTGCTTTCTTTCTCCAAAATCCGCATTATGGCTATTTTATGAATATGTTGCCCTATCTGTTTACCATCATCGTGCTGGTGATTGGGGCACGTTCGGCCTTGCGTCGGCGTTTGGGGGCCCCGGCCGCGTTGGGCGTGCCGTATCTGCGGGAAGAGCGAGGCTAAAGTAGGATGTTGCCCCAATCTCATGTTGCGTATACCTGGCTGACCCTGAGCCTCGTTCAAGAGAAATGGCAGGTCGGGCGCGATGCCGATTATCGCTTGGTTGCGCTGGCCGCCATGGGATCGGATCTAGTCGACAAGCCGCTGGCTTGGGCCTACTTTTATCGACGCTATAAATCGGCAGTCCTCTTTGCCCATACGCTGTTGGCCTATCTTGCCACCTTGTGGTACACCTGGCGTGTTCGGCCCCAGTGGCGGTTCTATGGGCTAGCCATCTGTGGTCATGCTGTGCTGGATCGACTTTGGTTTTTCCAAAAAACCTTTTATTGGCCCTTCCGAGGCTGGGGTTTTCATGTTTGGCGCAAACAAGGTTCGGAACAGGCAGCCATCGGGAAAGCCTATTGGTATGCGTTTACTCGGCGTCCTGAACTCTGGATTTGGGAGATCGGCGGCCTCCTGGCGTTGGCTTGGTTCGCTTGGCGGCATCAACTCTATCGCGTCGATCGTTTGCTTCACTTTGTGCGAACAGGGAAGGTTATCCGCTGAATAAGAACCCCGTATCGCCTGCAAACTCGGTCCCAACCAGCCGCCGGATTTTTGCCAATACCGGAGCGTTGGCTGGCTCCAACCTCTGGCGGATTGTCGTTAGTTTCGGCGTGCAATTGTTGATCACCCGTGCTTTGGGGGTGGAGGCACTCGGCGTTTATAGCGTCGCCATGGCTTATCTCAACGTTGGTCAAGTGGCCAGCGAATTGGGGATGCCTGGCTTGTTGGTGCGCGATCTCGCCCAGGCGCCACACTGGCGACGCAGCTATTTTCGCAGTGCTTTAACGGGCCAGATTATTGCCGCGGTGTTGGCTTGGTTGGGGTTGATCTTGCTGGCGGCTGTTTTGCCAATTTCTGATACGCTGCAAAGTGCGCTCTGGTTGATCGGCGCATCACTGCCTTTTTATGCCATCACCTCGGCGACGCAAACCCTGTTCCAAGCCGGTGAGCGCATGGAATTGGTGATGAGCGTCGAATTGATCATCAATACGTTGATCTTGCTCGGCAGTATTGCGGTGCTTTGGCTCGGTGGCTCGGTGAATCAAGTGATCGGTTTGCTGATCCTCACTCAGTTGATTTCGGCTTTGCTCGGGTTGCTCCTGCTGTGGCGCAGTGGTTTGATGGCCGCTCCGCAGAGTGAGGCGCCACAACAAGGGATGGCATTGGGCCGGCGGCTGTTGCCCTTCTACACCTTAAGCCTTGCGGATGTGCTGTTGCAACGCATCGATCTTCTCTTGCTCAGCGTGATTGCCGGTGAGCTCGTCGCCGGGATCTACAGCGCCGCCTATAACTTGGTGCGGGTGCTCTTAAAATTGGTGCAGAGCTTTTTGCAGGCAATCTATCCGACCCTCAGCCGCTTGCGCCGACAAGCCCCGCTCCACTACCAACAGGTGGCGGATCTCAGCATGCGGCTCGGATTGTTGCTCCTGTTGCCCGTGATCATTGTGGGCACGGTGAGTGCTGGTCCAGTATTGCAACTGGTCTATAACGAGCCCCACTTGGCGACCATTCCTGTTCTGCAAACGCTGCTTTGGACTGCGCCAGTGCTGCTGGTGAATGGGCTGGTCAGCTTGCTGTTGTTGATCGAACGGCGGCCGCGCTGGAGTCTGTTGATCACCGGCACGAATTTGATCAGCGTGATGGTGCTGCTGCCTTGGCTCACCGACCAGGCCGCGGCGAGTGGTGCGGCTACGGCGGTGCTGGGGGCCGGGATCCTCACGGTGCTCGTCAGCCTTGGCTTGGTTCGCCAGTGGCATTTGCCGATCAACAGCCGCGCGTTGTGGGGTGTATTGGTAGCGAGTGCACTGATTGCTACTGCGCTCTGGACAATCCCCATGACTTGGCCATTTCGCTTGTTGGTGTCCGGAGTTCTTTATCTATGCTTGCTCGGGGTGAGCGGTCAATTATCCAAGGCCGATTGGCGGCTTTTGCATTCTTTCTTACGTCATTAGAGCGGTAGATGGACGAGTGCGAGATTCTCATCAATTTAGTGGATGTTCGCCATTGGGCGGATAATTGCCTACTACTTTGCCTTCACCCACAGAATCCAGTATACTGGCGATGCGCGTCGCCCCCATCGCCATATGGTCGGCAATCTAGTTCAGAGGGAATACGCTGACGCTATGGAGCAGCAAACCAATCCAAAGCCCGATCGCTATCGGGTCTTGATGATCGCCCCAACGAGCTTTTTCGCTGACTATGGCTGTCATGTGCGGATCTTGGAAGAGAGCCGCATTCTGCAGAAGCTGGGCCATGAGGTGACCATTGTCACCTACCGCAACGGCAACGACGTGCCCGGCTTGGAGATCCACCGTACCTTGCCGATCCCCTGGCGCACAACCTACGAAGTCGGTTCAAGTCGGCATAAGCTCGCCTTTGATGTGCTACTGGGCGTTGAAACGTTGGCACTCCTGGCTAGGCGCCGCTTTGATGTGATCCACGCGCATTTGCATGAAGGGGCCTTATTGGGGCAGGTGCTAGGACGACTCTTCCGCTTGCCCGTGGTGTTTGATTTTCAAGGTAGCCTCACGGAAGAGATGATCGACCATCGCTTCTTGCAGCGGGAGAGTTGGGTCTATAGCCCTTTGCGGCGGCTCGAACAATGGATCGACCAGTCGGCACCGGTGATCTTTACCAGTACTAATCACGCCGAACGGTTGCTGATTGACCAATTTGGCTGTGCGAGTGACCGCATCATCGCGCTGCCCGATTGTGTGGATACCGATACCTTCCGCCCTGCTGCTACCTTCCCGCCGGATGAATTGGCTGCGTTGCGCCAGAATTTGGGCTTGCCCGCAGATAGTCAAGTGATCGTCTATTTGGGGCTGCTGGCTGACTATCAAGGCACCAGCCATCTGCTGCAAGCGATGCAGCAACTCCTGCGCCAACGCCCGGATGTGCATCTGCTGTTGATGGGCTTCCCAGGCGTTGACCACTATCGCCAGCAAGCGCAAGCGTTGGGCATTGCGGATCGGGTCATCTTCACGGGGCGAGTGCCCTATGTCACCGCACCGCAGCATTTAGCTCTGGGCAATGTGGCTGTGGCCCCTAAAATGAGTTTAACCGAAGGTTCGGGCAAGCTCCTGAATTACATGGCGATGGGCTTACCCACCGTGGTTTTTGATACACCGGTCGCGCGTGAGTATTTGGGCTGGGCTGGTTTCTATGCGGAATATGGGAATGTTACCAGTCTGACCGAAAAATTGCTTGCTGCGCTCGATACACCGGAACGAGGCGCACCGTTGCGCCAACGCGCCATCCAACAATATGATTGGACGCGAGCCGGACAGCAGATTGTTGAAAGTTATCGCGCCTTAATCAACCACACACCGGCCAAAGCGATCAAACGTGCTTGGGCGACTACCCACGAATAAACGAGCAATTGCCATAGGCCGATGGTGGCTGTGGCTGATAATTTTGCTGGCGCTGGGCGGGAGTACGCTTCCCGCTAGTGTACATTCGCGTGCACTGACGGATGAGGCCATGCTCTATCTGCCGCTGGTCCATCAACAGCTGCCGCGCTTGGCCTATCGTATTGGTTACGGCGTCACCAGAGGTGATTTGGCGAGCAAACCCGCGGCCGCGACCTTAAATGCGGGCTGGTACGTGGATTGGCGAGTGAATCCGATGCCGGCGCGCCCTGGAGGCATCGAGTACATGCCCGTGGTGCGCGTGCACCAAACCTTGAGCTGCGGCGTCCGCTATCATGCCTATCGGGATGACTGCCCCTATGCGCAGCCACTGAGTTATCAAGTCTGGCCGGAACCAGCCGTGATTACAGAAGTGGCGCGTGCTAATCCTGGGCTGGTTTGGCTGATCGGGAATGAGATCGACCGCAAAGATTGGGCCGAATGTCGGCAGTGGCGTGGACAATTTTGTGAGCGGGTCGTGTACAGTGGGCAAGATGAGATTTTGCCCACCACCTACGCGGTCGCTTTCCACGAGCTCTCGACCCTGATTCGCCAAGCAGACCCGACGGCGCGCATCGCCATCGGCGGGGTGATCCAACCGACGCCGCTACGTTTAGCCTATCTGAGCGCGGTCTGGGATCACTATCAAGCCCAATATGGGGAACCGATGGCGGTGGATGTTTGGAATGTCCACAATTTCATTTTGCAGGAACAAGCTGGCAGTTGGGGGGCTGAGATTCCGCCGGGGATCAATGCAACCGAGGGCGAATACATTGGGCGGATTGAGACCCATCTCGATCCGGTCATCTTTGCCGAGCAGATCTACGCGTTCCGCCGCTGGATGAAAGAGCGGGGCCAACAAGACAAACCGTTGATCGTCAGCGAATATGGTGTGCTCTACCCCAACGGCTCCATGCGGCTTGTTCCGGATGATCCAACACCGGTGTTGGCGTTTATGACGGCGACGTTCGACTTTTTCCTGCACACGCGAGATTGCGAGCTGGGCTATGTGGTCGATGATTGCCGCTTGGTCCAGCGCTGGAATTGGTTTAGTTTAGATGATCCTTCCCCCGATTTGAACCCTTACAGCCGTCTCCTTGAGGAGACAACCGGTGAGTTGAGCGTAACCGGTCGCCATTTTCAAGCGTATATCGAAGCGAACATTGCCCAATTGGCGCGCGCTGGCCACGGGCACTAAGCTGCTCATCCTGTGTGTAAAAGTTCCCCCGGTTTGACGACTCGCCACAGTCGGCAGCAAAATTGCTGCCTTGGGTATGGTCGGCCGACCAAGCGGCCGACAGGACATTGTGTTTTTGTGCGTTGTGGCCTATGCCAACGTTGGTGTAGACCAAGGGCAGGTTTGGCCTTCTAACGGTTCGCTGGTAGAAGGTTTGCCCAGTGGATGAAGAGATTGGGGTGGGCGTTGGTACGTCTGCTCTACAACTCGAGGATAGGAAAAGTAGGTTCATGTTGAAACAGGTAACTAGGTTTTGGCGTTTGGGTGTAGGTGTGCTGCTCTGGGGGACGTTGTTCTGGTTTGGGGATAGTTCCATAGCGCAAGCCCAAGCGACGATTGCGGAAGCTGAAGCCTCGGCCCCCCTCTGCCGCTTTGGAGTGAATACACCCGCATATACCGATACGCCGATCACAAATTTTGCTACTGCTCCACTCCGTTTGGGTTGGTACATCGATTATCGGACCAAAACGAATCCCGAACGTCCGAATGGGATAAAACATACACAGGTGATTCAATTACGCCAGACCGGCACCGGGGCGAACGCTTCCTATCAAGCTTCGCCCAATGGGTCGGCATTGCGCGCCGCCATCGCTGCCAATCGTGGTGCGGATTGGATCATCGGGAACGAGCCGGATCGGCGGTCGTTCCAAAACGATCTAGAGCCGCATGTCTACGCCAAGGCCTTCCATGATCTCTATGAGTTCATCAAAAAGGAAGATCCGCGGGCGCGGGTGTTTGCGGGGGCGATTGTGCAGCCTACCCCTGTCCGCCTCATCTATCTGGACAAGGTTTTGAATAGCCATCTCGAGATTTACGGCCAAGCCCTGCAGACCGATGGCTGGGCGATCCACAATTTTATTCTGAATGAGGCCAACTGCGAGCATTACATCAAAGAAGATCCTGATAACTATTTGCAGATCTGTTGGGGCGCTGATATCCCGCCAGGTGTGAACGCAGTCGATGGTTTGCGGATCACTGTTGATCAGAATGATGATTTTCAACTCTTTACTGAGCAGATTGTACGCTTTCGCCAATGGATGAAGGATCGAGGTTATGGGGGCCAACCTGTGTTGCTCTCAGAATTTGGCGTGCTGATGCCGGCTGACTTTGGTTTCTCGCCTGAGCGGGTCAATGCATTTATGCAAAAGACCTTCGACTATCTCTTGAATGAGACCGATCCTGCTTTGGGCAACCCCCATGATGGTAACCGGCTGATCCAACAGTTTGCTTGGTACAGCACGAATGATCACTCCTTCAATGGCTACCTTTTTGAAGAAGGGCGCAATCCAGCTCGTTCGCCGATGGGGGATTTCTGGGTCAATTATGTGCAAGCGCTGGAAGAAGAGATTGATCTCTATCCCACGAGCATTCAGACAGTTGGGTTGCCTCCTACTGCCACCAATGCGGCAGATGTGACCATTCAAATTACGATTGCCAATCAAGGGAACACATTGGCGGCCCATCCTTTTACTGTCCGCTTATATGATGCTGATCCGGCACAAGGTGGGAAGTTGATCGGCCAGCCGCAGCGGCTGGCACTGGCTGGCTGCGGGGAATTTGCTACCGTAAAGATCACGTGGAAGAACGCACCGCTCGGCAATTATGAACTTTATGCTGTGGTTGATGCCGACAATGAGCTTGCCGAGACCGATGAGACGAACAATATTATTACAAGCAAATTCTTTTTTGCTACCGATCAAGTCTTCTTGCCGGCTTTGATGCGCTCTTCGCCAATTCCGCTGCACACCTCAATGCGCCTTGCTCAATAACCGACAAGCAATTGCAAGCTGTGAGCCGACACTTTACTGAGTTGTTGGCTTTACAGCTTGCAATGTTCTGAGTATTGCGCGCACTTGTGCATATCGTAACAACCCCATAATTTTTACAAGCCTAGCCAAGTTTGGTATTCTGCCTCGCGCAATGCAACAAAAACCTGGCGCTGATACACAACGATTTACCAAAGCAACCATGACAACGACTGATTGGATGCGCCGGCAACGACTGCCAACGCTCATCGCCCGGTTACAACTGTTATACCGTTATCGTGAACTGATTCGCAACCTTGTGGTCAGCGATCTTAAAGCTCGCTACAAAAATAGTATGTTGGGCTTTGTTTGGACTTTGCTCAACCCGCTGGCGATGATGTTGGTCTTTACGGTTGTATTTAGCTTTTTGTCCCCAAACCAGCAGATTGAAAAATATCCACTTTTTTTGCTCTGTGGGCTCTTGCCCTGGAACTTTTTCGCCGATAGTTTGGGGGCCAGTGTCAACAGCTTGGTTGGTAACGCAAACTTGATCAAAAAAGTCTATTTCCCGCGGGAGGTTTTGCCCATCGCGAGCGTCTTGGCGCAATTGGTCAATTTTCTACTAGCCTTTCTGTTGCTCTTCATTGCTCTATTAGTCTTCCGGGCTCAGTTTAGCCCGTGGCTGTGGTTATTGCCGCTGGTGATTTTGATCCAAACTTGTTTCACAGTCGGCATTGCATTGATTTTAAGCACGCTGAATGTATTCTTTCGTGATACCGTTATCGTTTTGAATGTGGTGATTCTTGCTTGGTTTTTCTTGACACCGGTCTTTTATGCTGTCACTGTATTGCCCGTCAGTTACACCTTGTGGGGAATCCCTCTCAACCTGCAACGGTTGTTTTATATTCTGAACCCCCTCGCTTCGCTGATTAATATGTATCGCGATCTGCTCTATTGGGGCTATCGGACCGATCTTGACTTTTTTATGCGGACGGCGGTCACCGCGTTGCTTGTCCTCTGGTTCGGCTATTGGCTATTTAACCGCTATAGCGATCGGTTTGGGGAAGCATTATGACCGTCTATCGCAGTGATACAGTGCGACCGGGCGAGCCACAGATCCTGCTCAATGGTGTTTCGCAGCGCTATGAATTGCAGCGTACTCGTCAGGGCTCGCTGCAAGATATGTTTATCCGCTTGTGGCGACGGCAGCGTCAAAGGCCTGAAGTCTTTTGGCCCCTGCGCAATGTCTCCTTTGCTATTCACCCAGGTGAAAGTGTGGGAATCATCGGGCCGAATGGTTCGGGTAAGAGCACGCTGCTCAAGGTGCTGAGCGGGATCCTGACGCCGACCGAGGGTGATCTGATCATCAACGGGCGGATCTCATCCCTGCTGGAGCTGGGGGCAGGCTTTCATCCCGAATTGACTGGACGCGATAACATCTATCTCAATGGCTCGATCTATGGGCTGACTCGCAAGCAGATGGATAGCCAACTCGATCAGATCATTGACTATGCAGAGTTGGGTAAATTCATCGACACACCAGTGAAACATTATTCCTCAGGCATGTATGTACGGCTGGGGTTTGCTGTGGCGATTCATACTGCGCCCGATCTGTTGCTAGTCGATGAAGTGTTGGCGGTCGGGGATGCTGCTTTCCAACGCAAGTGCTTGGCGAGTATTCAGCAATTGCGCGACCAAGGCCGCACGCTGATCCTGGTTTCGCACGATCTGAGCTCGATCCAAAATATCTGTCGCCGGGTGATCTGGCTGGAAAGTGGCGAACTACAAGCCGACGGCCATCCTACCGATGTGATCATGGCCTACACCAAATTCTTGGCAGCTAAAGCAGAAGCAAGCCAGCAAGCCAAGGCAGCGCAAGCTCCCTCTGAGCAAGCCTCCGGCGCTACAGATGTGAGCCCCACACCAATGGTTGCTAATCGGCGTTGGGGCAATGGACCTATGCGTATTCAGCGCGTGGAATTCTGTAACGCTGAAGGCGAGGTGCGCCAAGTATTTCATCAGGGCGAAACCTTACTGATCCGGCTCTATTATCAGAGTGAGTATCCGGTTGAGCAGCCTGTTTTTGGAATTGCCATCCACCATCAAAATGGTACGCATATCTCAGGGCCGAACACCAAATTTGGAGACTTGGCCCTGGCGACGGTTGATGGTTGTGGTGTGATCACTTACCGGATTGAGTCTCTGCCGCTTCTGGCAGGCACCTACCAACTTTCGGCAGCGATTGTCAACGACGCCAATACTGAAACCTTTGACTATCACGACCGCCTCTATGAATTTCAAGTCTATCGCGGGCAGTCGAATGAAGAATATGGTTTGGTGACCTTGAATGGGATTTGGGCGCACCAAACCGAATCCCTTGTTCACGAGAAGTAAGCTATATGCAACGAACGTTTTTGTCTTTGAGTGGCCGCTTCACAGCTTTCACATTGTTTTTCCTAGGGATTGGCTGGTTGGGCGCAAGTCCAGTCGCTGCACAAACCGAGGTGATCTCGACTACCTTTGTGTTGCGCCATGAAATTTCTGGCACAGCGCTCAACCTGGTGGCCGAAGCCC
>CAZMRA010000094.1:0-253 GCA_964568485.1 uncultured Caldilineaceae bacterium
CCAATCTGAACTTGACGCTCCTAGCCGATTACCGCGAAGAAGCGCCCCAAGGGTTAGCCTCTCAGCTCTTACAAGAGCAATCAGCCTTCGCCGGCTTTATTTTGATGGGCTGGAGCGCCCGCCAGGAAAACCAATTACTGCAGCAGATCCTCCAAAATCACCTGCCCGCAGTTGCGCTTAGCCGCTCCTGGCCCGATCTACCGATCAGCACCGTAGGTCCCCACTATGGTCAACAAGTTGCGCTGGCCATTGA
>CAZMRA010000094.1:270-16181 GCA_964568485.1 uncultured Caldilineaceae bacterium
TATTGCTTTCCTGGGCCGAGCAGATGGGCAGCGCTACGACTGGCATGGCTTGCGCTTGAATGCATACCGGGCAACCATGGCTCGCTTGGTAGGTCATTTCGAGGAAGATTGGATTGTTGCCGGGCCAACGGGTATGGCCGCCGTCCAGACCCTTCTCGCCCGCCAAGTCGGTGTCAGCGCCATTTTTGCAGTCAATGATGACTTTGCGATTGAGGTCATCCAAGGGTTGCAAGCAGCGGGTTATGCCGTGCCGCAAGATATGTCGGTCATCGGCCAAGATGATATGGCAGCCTTCTTACAGCCAGAACTCGCCTTGAGTACAGTCGGTTTTTCTGCAATGGATGTTGGTTATCTCGCGGCCCAGCTTCTGCACCAACAGATCGAAACTGGCGCCCTCGCTTATGGCAATTTATGGGTGCGTAGTTTTTTGCTTGAGCGCGCAACTTGTGCCGCACCCAAGCCTGCATTCTAGCAGTGGAAATTCTGTATAACTAGCTCCCCTCCCCGATGGTGCCATAACTGAGACATTATCGAACTGCAAGATCTTGCAGTAACCAGAAGCGCATACCGTTCTGCACTAGTTCACTACCCACAAGAACAAAGGAGAAGTTCCATGTTAAGCCGACGTCGATTTCTAACCCTTACCGGAGGCTCAGTTACCGTCGCCTTGCTCGCTGGCTGTGCGGTGCCGACTGCACCCGCATCTTCCGGCAGTACGGATACCGAATCTGCACCCGATACCGAAGGAGTTACCCTGGTCTATTGGGCGCTCGATGGCGAGAATGGGGACAACAACCTGGTACGCGGGGTGATCGATCCCTTTAAAGAAGCTCGCCCCGAGATCACCATCGACATGCAAGAGATTCCCTGGGATGGCTATTACGAGAAATATCAGACCCTGTCAGCAGCAGGCCAAGCGCCAGATATTGCCTTTGTGAGCGCAGCTTGGATCCAAGATTTTGCCCGCTTTGGAATCGCGCTCAACCTTGATCCCTTTATTGAAAAGACAGGGGCATTTGGCCCAGACGCAGAGGAGGAACTTTTCCTCAGCACGCTGGAGGGGCTACGCTATCCCAAAGGTGGCTCGCTGTATGCCGTGCCTTATGAGTGGGTGACGATCTGTTTCTACTATAACAAGGCGATCTTTGACGCTGCTGGGGAGAGTTATCCCACCAACGATTGGACCTACGATGATGTCTTAAACGTTGGTCAGCGCCTGACCAAACGCAATGGTGACACGGTCGAGCAGTTCGGCTTTATCTCCCACTGGGATTACTCAATTTTGGATTCTGGATTGCACGCCAATGGGGGCAACATCCTGAACGAAGATTATACCGAGTCCGTGCTCGACTCGCCGCAGAACATCGAAACCATCCAATGGTGGGTGGACTTGATCCAAGAGCATGGCATCGCTCCACTGCCAGCAGAGTTTACCGATGGCGGGCCCGTCGATTTCTTCGTTTCAGGCCGGGTGGCGATGGCGATCTTGGGCGTCTGGGGGATTCAATCGTTGCGCGAGCAAAACAATTTTGATTGGGACATTGCCATGCTTCCCCGTGGCACAGAAAAACAGACCGGCGTGCAATGGCCGAACCAATATGCCATTGCAGCCAAAACTCCTCATCCCGACGAAGCCTTCGACTTTGCCATGTTTGCCATCCGCCCCGACCGCCCCGCTGATACAATCGGCATTGGCAAAGTGCCAGTCGTCAAATCGATGGCCTATTCGGACGTTTGGCGAGAAGAGGGCGAAGCCCCAGCCAATAAAAATGTCATCTTGGAGATGGGTGAAATGACCGTCCCGTTGGAAATGGGCTTCCGCTGGACTGAATGGCGCAATGCAATGGATCAGGAGTTGCAGCTGAGCTTTTTGGGTGAACGAGCAGTTGAAGAATCGGTCGCGGCCGCTCACACGGCAATCCAAGCGGTGCTGGATCGGCCATAATTCTGCCGTTGAGAGAGCATCTATCCGTAAAGGCCTGGGACAAGTGGTAAATCAAAACCACTCACTTTACGGGTAGATGCTTATAACCCCATAGGATGGTGACTCTCATGCAACAAAGTGCACGTCAACGTCGCAGAATTCAAGAGGCGGCCCTGGCCTATCTTTTTCTGTTGCCCACGCTGATTGGCTTGGCACTCTTTACCGTTGGGCCGGTAGTAGCAGGCTTCCTCATCAGCTTTACCAACTGGAACATCCTGCTCGCGCCGCAATGGGTCGGGCTGGACAATTATCAAGCCCTGGTGACATTGGATCTGCCGCGCAAAGTCTTTGGCAATACGCTCTATTATACGTTGCTCAATGTACCGCTGAATATGGCGGTCGCGCTGGGAGTGGCGGTGGTGCTCAACCAAAAATTGCGCGGCGTGGCTTTTTACCGAGCCGTCTACTTTTTACCCGTTGTCTCCTCCACGGTCGCCGCCTCGCTGATCTGGGGGTGGTTGTATAGCCCCAATTTTGGCCCCATCAACTACTTCTTGAGCTTGGTTGGCATCAAAGGACCAGCTTGGCTCGGTAGTACCACCTGGGCCATGCCTGCCGTGATCCTCATGAGCGTCTGGAAAGGGTTTGGCACCAACATGCTGATCTTCCTAGCCGGCCTGCAGGGCATGCCGCAAGAGGTACAAGAAGCCGCCATGATCGACGGCGCCAATCGTTGGCAGCGCTTCTGGCGGGTCACTTGGCCACTGCTCACACCAACCACCTTTTTTGTGCTGATTATCTCCTGTATTGCTTCCTTTCAAGTCTTTGAACAGGTATTTGTGATGACCGATGGCGGCCCAGCCTATGCCACCACCGTTTTGGGCCTCTTCATTTACTTGAATGCCTTTCGCTACAACAATATGGGCTACGCAGCCGCCGCTGCCTATGTTCTATTTGCGGTCACGCTGGCCTTCACCCTGGCACAATTCAAATTGCAAGGACGATGGACCTACTACGAACAGTAAATCACCAAGCAGCCCCTTCCCCGCGGGTGCATCGCCCCAGCTGGTCTTCGCTGATGCACCCGCTCCAGAAGCTTTTGATCCATCTGCTGATTTGGCTGGGTGGCGTGTTGATGGTTCTGCCATTTTTGTGGATGCTCTCGACCTCGCTCAAAAGCCAGGGCGAAGCGATGATCTACCCGCCCCAGTGGATTCCAAACCCCATTCTCTGGTCGAATTATGTGGATGTGGTGCAGAGTTTTCCCTTTGGCACGTTTGCCTTCAACAGCCTCAAGATCGCGCTGATCGGGACACTGGGTCAACTGATCTCGACTTCGCTGGCGGCCTATGCCTTTGCGCGCATGCGTTTCCCCGGCCAGAATGTGCTCTTTATCATCCTACTCGCCACCCTCATGATCCCAGGCCATGTGACCATGATCCCGACCTTTATTCTGTTCAATGCGTTGGGCTGGGTGAATTCACACTATCCGCTGATGGTGCCGGCGTGGTTTGGTGGTGCCTTTGGCACCTTTTTGATCCGCCAATTCTTTCACACAATCCCCAAAGAATATAGCGACGCAGCGGCGATCGACGGGGCTGGCCATTTTGCCATCTTTGCCCGCATCTACATTCCGCTGGCAAAACCCGTGTTGGCCACATTGGCGCTCTTTACCTTTATGAATCACTGGAACGAATTTCTACTCCCTGTGATCTACTTGACCGATCAAGACAAAATGACCTTGACAGTGGGTCTTTCGAGCTTTCGCCAGCAGTACAGCACGCTGTACCATTACTTGATGGCAGGGACCTTACTGAGCATCATTCCGATTTTTGTACTTTTTGTTCTATTGCAGCAATACTTTGTAAGTGGCATTGTAATGTCGGGCTTGAAGGGCTGAGCCCGCTCCAATTTCTAGAAAATAAGGACAGCAAATCGATCATGGCTAACTTAGAGAATCACCGCGTAACTTCCTATACCGGCATTGAGGATGTGCAGCGCGTCGGGCTAGCCGTCGAAGAATGCGCAACGCGAGTTGCTCGCTTTGGGTTTGTTAGCAAGTCATTGATGCGCGTACAGGCAGGCAAGATGGCCTCAATCGCCAACTGGGAATTCAAAGCGGCCGTCGGACGCCACCTATGGGAGGCTACCCTCCACTGGGGAGATTGGCGTCAACGGATCGGCCAATTGCGCAGTCATGAGCATCAAATTGAAAAATTGGCCGAAACGCCCCTGGCCGATCTCTTTTTGGAGTTGTTGCACAGCAAAGATGATGCCGAATTTGCCATTGGGCTCTATGCAGTCGTTCTGCCGGCCTATCGCGCAGCACTACAACGCTACGCCGAAGAGACCAATCCGCTCGTCGATCAGCCCACGATCCGCCTGATCCGCCACCACTTGCTCGATATCGACGAGCAGCTGGCATTCGGGCAGAGTGTACTGGCAGCCATCACCCCAACTGAAGCTGCAGAGCTGGAGGCCTGGCGCACGCATCTGCAGCACTATTTGGCAGCAGCAGGCGATATTGACGGCACAAGTACCCCGCGACCCACCTTCGAGCTGCCCATTCCGCGCAATCAGGGGGAATATCGCCTACCCCATTCCTTCGCACGCGACGAACGCTTCACCACCACGCTGCCGAAGCTGAACCCCTTTGACGAAGCCGAGACTCGAGAAGCGCTTCTGTCCAAAATGTGGGTACGATCGCAAGAGATGACCGCAGCCGTACTCTGCGCCACGGTCCTCTTTGAATGGGATGATTTGCCCTATGAAGGCTGTCTCGATATCGCCCGCCACTGCTGGGACGAGACTCGCCACAGCCTGTTTGGTCAGGCCGCTTTAGAGGCGGAAGGGATTCCATTGTCAAGTTTGGCTAGTTGGGTTGGCTATGCGAAACACACGATGCCGGTATCGCCACAAAAACGCTATTCACACCTGGCCATCGCCACCGAGGCTGGGCTGATGCGCCATCCTGGTGGCAAGCGTGGCGAGTGGGAATGGGTGAAAGGGCAAGCCCAACACGCGCTAATGACGACCTACCAAGATTTTGATTGGGCCGACGAAGTACTCCATGTCGGCTTTGGCCGCGAATGGTTGATCCGCTATTTTTGCAACGGCGACCGCGTCAAGGCACAGACCATGGCCGATGAAACTGTTGCCGAGCGCCAAGCCTATTATCAACAATTTACGAACCAAGGCGAGCCAAAGTCCTAAAATCAGCAAAAAACATCGTTATCCCTCGTCTTGCAGCACAACCGACAGCACCCACCTGCGCTGAGTCCCCTTTACTTCCCTAGTTGTGCGTATCACCAAGGTTTCAGAAAGCCCGGCGCACGGACGGCGTGTCCGCGCGCCCTACAGGCATCAGCAACAGGGCGGACGATTCACGCGCCGATTGGGCATTTTTGACCAGTTCTGGGACAACCGTAACGCAGATATGCGAACTATTGACGCGCGCAAGTCAGCTTGAATGCTAGAACAGCTCAATGCAGAATTTTAGGTTAGCATCCAACTATAGTAGTATAGTTGGTATACCAACTTTCCAAGGCCAATGTGACAAATTAGATAAATGAATCTACCGGGGATGGCGGCAATCGCAAGATTAGTCGCTAGCTCTGAACAAGATTTCGCAACACGTATGTGATCCCCCAGGTTGCGATCTGCAGGCGTATCCCCCGCGATTTATCAAGCTATTTGCCTATGTGTTCAATTCACCCCAAACTAGCTTTGAACAATCAAAGGAAAGAACCATGACAGAACAACAGCATAGTTCGCATAATCGACCGTTGAGCCGCCGGACTTTTCTCAAGTTCAGTGGTGGGCTTGCTGGCGCAGCGGCACTGGCAGCTTGTGCCCCCAGCACGCCGGCCCCGGCTCCCACGGTAGCTCCTGCCGAACCTGCGGCGCCCGCTGCACCTGCCGATACTGCAGCAGCGACCGCCGCTCCGGAACAAGTCAGTCGAGAGGCGGGCGAAGTCGTCGTTTCGCTGAATGGCGAAAATGTGCCACTGCAACCCATGGAGCTGGTGTCCGAAGCCTTCCAGGATACCTTCCCCGACATCGAAATTGTCTGGGAATTCCCCAACCTGGGCGCGGGTGATTATCCGCAATGGCTTGGCACTCAGATCGCCGCGGGCAGTATCCGCCCCGATGTGGTCGCGGGTAACTATCTCTCCTCGTACAATGGGTATGTGAATCTGGATCAATACCGCAAGACCACCAATCCTTTCACAGGCAACCCCTGGGATGAGGATATTCAGTGGGAAGCGCTGCGCGGCACGAATACCAAAGGCGAGCGCATCATGATCCACATGCGCTCGGTGCACACCTATTGGTTCTACAACCAGGAAATTTTTGACAAAGTCTCTGTCGCCCCACCCACCACCTGGGATGAATTCCTGGCAGTGAACGATGCACTCCTGACCGCAGGCCACACCCCCATGTCCGTCAACTATATTTGGCAAGCCCCGCAGTGGTTGGCCGAAATTTATTTCGATCAGTACCACGTGGATTGGGTCGAGGTGGTACGTGCCCAACCCGGTGACTGGAACTATGAACCGGATAAAGATGGCGTCTTTGAATTTGATCCCAAAGATCCCTTTATCCACGAGAAGTACACCTATAATGTCCAGCGCTTCTTCAATGGCATTCAGGAAGGAACGCTGCGCTTTGATACCGCCGAAGTGGCAGATCTAGCCAATAACATGGCCAAGATGTTCCCCGAATATGCCACGGAAGACTTCTTTGTGATCAGCGATGTCTATGCGCCCTTCCTACAGCAACAGACGGCCATCATGAGCAATGGCACCTGGTCGATCCCGACCATGATCCAGGATATGGAATCGATCAGCCCCGAGCGGCTCGCCCAATTGGAGATCGAAACCGACATTGCGCCCTTTGCTTGGTCAACCTTCGAGAATCCCTCGATGATGACTTCACTGGTGCAGACCCCGGCCAAGGCGGTCGAATCGGCGCCAGGACCTTATCTCAGCATTATCAACAAGGACCAAGAGCAGGTGGACCGTGCCTTAGCCTTTGTGATGTTCTTCAGCACTGCACCAGGCTTTAGCCTGTGGAACGAAGGCTTGCGCGAAGCCAATGAGTTTGCGCCTGCTGGCCCGCTCTTGGTCAACGACATGCAGGATCCGCCGGAAATCCAAGAGCTGTGGAACAAGCTGACCTTCACAGGCAACGCCGAAACCAATTACAACGGCTTCTGGACCAGCGCCGGAGGCGGAGATTACCAAACGGATCTGCGCAACCTGCTTAAGAATGTGATCGAAGAGACCATCACTCCCGATCAGTATGCGACCCAGCTCCAAGCGTACATTACGGAGAATCTGGAAGGGATTGTCGAGCGCAGCAATCTCTCGCTGAATGACATTAGCAATCCGGCCCGCGAACCGGGTGCCTAAAGTATACACGCCAGCCAACAGGCCCGGGTGGGTGTTATACTGCTGGCGGCCTGGCATTGCACCGGATGCCACAGATGACGACCCACTGATTATTTGATTGACGCAGCCATCGTTGCACCCTGTCATTTTGGATGGAACGATGGCTGTTTCGCCGACTCAAAGGGTAAAGCTTATGAGTGTAGAGTCGCAACAGCCATTGCCTCCACCGGCTGTTAGTCACGCGGCGCCCACCTTATCCGCGCCTTCCCCGCAACGATTTCATCGTAATGCCTTGCGGTATGTCATTGGCATTCTTATTCTGTTGGTGGTTGTCAACGCAGCGTTTCCGCTCATCTTGAACCGCACAGACGCTACTGTCCTGGACCCCATTCCTGGTTATGACAGCGAAAATGTCATTCTGGTAACGCCTTATGGCGAGCAGCAAGTACTGGCAGCAACCCTGGATAACCGAGTTCTTCTGCTGGATCAGGGGCAACCGCAACAAACCATCCAATTCGAGAACCTAATCGGTGGCCTGGCTGCTTCCCCAGATGGGGCAGAGATCTATGTTGGTACCTCGGATGGACAAGTCACTGTGCTAGATAGCACATTTGCCATCCAGCGCACACTTCCGGTCACTGGCCGGGTGGTTGGGCTCAAAGCCACCGCCGAAGGATTAGTGGTGGCCTATGGGAGTGGGGCCTATAGCGACCGCTATTGGACTTCATTCTATGCCCACGATGCGGAGAACGCGGCCTATGCAACACGTGCCGAATTCACCATCACAGCGGTGGATAGCACCGGCGGTAGTGGTGCAGTTTACGGCACGGCAAATTCACGTGTTAGCCGCCTCGATGATGACGGCAATGAATTGTGGAAAACCACTTTAACCCAGCCCCCCACCGATATTCGCTACTTGGCCGCTACCGATCAAATCTTGATTGGGGATGGGCGGGGGAATTTGGTCTTACTGAATGGCGATGGCACAACCCAGTGGGCGATTCAACTCTCCCAATATGGCATCCGGAGTGTCTATGCCGCGACAGAGGATCCAGAAAGCACTGAGACCTTCTATCTAGCGGCCGATACACATGGCGATGTGTACATTGTCAATCAAGCCACCAGCATTCTCTTTACCGGCCGCGCAACTACCACCGATGTTGGCGGTCTGTTACAACTAACCGAGGGGCTCACCTTAGTTCCCCGCAACGATACGTGGCAATCGATCAATTTGGCAGCGATTGGGGGTGCAGGCACAGCCCAAACCTTGCGTTGGGCTTGGGGCGCCAGCAATCTAGTTTTGGTGCTTGCCTTGCTCGCGGCATTGATTGCAGCGGTACAGCGCTGGCGTAGCGCAACCGGCCGGCAACTGCGGTTTGCTTGGCGACAGCGCATCGCCTACTTCTTTGTTTTGCCCTCCATGGTGCTGATCTTGGTCTTTAGCTACTACCCGGCCGCGATGGCCTTCTATTACAGCTTTACCAACTTCAGCATCCGCTCGATCACCGAATTTATTGGCATTGAAAACTACCGACGAATTTTAACCAGTGACTTTTACTTTCAAGTCGGCTTCCTAAACTTAGGGTTGTTACTGGTTACTAGCTTGCTGAAGACCTTAACTATGCCCCTCTTGGCGGCAGAATTGATCTTCCGCTTGCGCAACTCGGTGCATCAATATGTCTTCCGTACCTTATTTGTCCTGCCTGCGGTGGTACCAGGGTTGATTAGTGTCTTCTTGTGGCGTATGGTTTACGATCCCTATGCCGGGCTGCTCAATCAGGTCTTACGCCTCTTTGGCATGAACGACTGGACACGAGCCTGGTTGGGCAACGAAAGCACTGCCTTATGGGCCATTATCGGCGCAGGCTTTCCCTACATCGGCGCATTCCCCTTTCTGATCTACATGGGTGGGCTGCTCAATATCAGCAACGAATTGTACGACGCCGCCAAGATCGATGGGGCTAACTGGTGGCGCCAATTTTGGAGCATCGATGTCCCGCTGATCGTGCCCCAAATGCGGCTATTGATCTTCTTCACCCTGGCAGGGACGATTCAAGGCTTTGCGCAAATTTACATCTATACTCGTGGGGGTCCGGGCTACGCCACCTATGTTCCCGGCTTGCAGATGTACTATCAGCTAGCCGAGGGAGACTTCGGGTATGCTTCGGCGATTGGGGTGATCCTCTTTATAGCGGTCTTTGCCGGCACCCTGTTTAGCTTGCGCTTCCGTCGCCAAGCACTTGAAGGATCGATTTAGCAGGAGCCTATGAATATGCAATCACCAAACGGCCAAACCTTGTCTAACAGCGAGCATCGCTCGGCACAACATTATCGCTTTCAGCGAAGTCTCGGTACGAGCCTGCAATATCTACTGCTGGGGATCTTGCTCTTCTTCTCGTTTTTCATCATCTTGGTGATGGTTTCGATGTCGCTGCGCCCCACGGTCTTGATCTATGCGGATTTTTGGTCATTGCCGTGGCCGCCTGTGCTGACCAACTACCGCACCGCGGTCTTTGACCTGATCCCCTCAATGCTGCGCACGCTCTTTATCTCGGTGGTCTCCATTGTGGGCATCCTGGCGGTGGCTTGTCCCTCGTCTTACGCCTTTGCGCGTATGCGTTTTCCCGGTAGTGGAGTCTTATTCTATATCGTGCTGGCCGTCATGATGATCCCAGGGATCATCTTATTGACGCCCCACTTTATTCTGGCCCAGCAACTCCAATTGCGCGGTTCGCTGCTTGGGCTCATCATCTTCTACATTGCGGGCGGACAACCGTTTGCGATCTTTCTAATCTCGACCTTTTTCCGCAGCCAATCGGAGGAGATTTTTGAAGCCGCACGCATAGATGGCGCCAGCGAGATACATTCGCTGCTGCGCATCGCCATCCCGCTGGCGTGGCCGATCCTAATGACCGTCGCCATTCTCAACTTCCTGAGCATCTACGACGATTTTATCTGGCCGCGCCTGATGCTGCCCCAACATCTGGAAACGCTCGTCCTGGCGCTCGAACGCTACAACCCCCAAATTGGCGAATATAGCAACCGCCCCGAATTAGGTCCGCAAGCTGCGGGCTATGTCTTTGCGTCGCTGCCTCAGTTGTTTATCTTTGTCTTTGCGATGAAATACTTTATTCAGGGCTTGACTTCCGGGGCAGTGAAAGCGTAGGTAATCACCAATGGGCAAGCATCAATGATCAACCGTCATTGATTTGTTCACCATCCAGTATCATCAAATCAGGAGAGTTCAGTGTTATCTTTACAGCAAGCTGTCAACCAATGGCTCACTGAGGCCGAAGGGAAAAGTGCCTCCAGCGGCATCTCGCTGGAGGATCTACAAAATCTCAAGCGGATTGCGGCGAAAGCAGCGCCGCGCCAACGGCTACTCTATTTGCAGGCACGCACCCCCTCCATCACCGCGCCG
Source organism: uncultured Caldilineaceae bacterium (assembly GCA_964568485.1). GTDB lineage: Bacteria > Chloroflexota > Anaerolineae > Caldilineales > Caldilineaceae > CFX5. Next base: position 11,009 of record CAZMRA010000094.1, read on the forward strand.
GTGATCGGCATGGCGCAACACGAACCCTACAAAGGCCAAGCCGATACCCTGCGCACTCGACCAGATTGGCCCTACGAGACCGTGCATGACGCCATTATCGATGGTTGGCAAGTCATCCAATTCCCCGATCTCATGGCCCCCTATGATGATCGCGAATTGAGCTATGTGGGTTATGAATTCATTTTGCAAAAGCTAGAGGAGGTTATCCATGAATGAGGCCACCATGAGCCCGGCCGTGAATGGGCCGGTGTCAACCACCTTGTCCCCAGAAAATGTCTATGGCCCCCATGGCACAACCGTTGACAAGCAATATCTGCTGAGCGATGCTCAGGTCGAACAGTTCATCATCAATGGCTATATGTTGGTGGAAACTGATTTTCCGGCTAGCTTCCATCAATCGATCTGCGAGCAAATTGACGCCGCGTTTGAGCGATTTGGCGGTAACCCGCGCGATGAGATCCTCGATCTCGTGCCGGATCTCTATAAAGTCTACGCCGATCCACGGGTACGTGGGGCGCTGGTCAGCTTGCTCGGTGTTGATTGCAATCTGAATTCCCATCGCCATTGCCACTACACCAAGCCAGGCGAGCGCGGTGGACATTGGCATCAAGATGGGATGAATTCACGCCACCATCAGATCAAGACCGTGTTGGCGATGTACTATCCGCAGGATGTGACAGAGGACATGGGTCCAACCGTCATCCTGCCTGGAACCCAATTCCACAACACGCCTTCCAGCCAAATGGGCAGCTACATGAACTTCAAGTCGCAAGTGGCTTTGTCGGTCAAAGCAGGCACGGTTGCCATCACCCACTATGACATTTGGCACGCGTGGATGCCCAACCGCAGCGAGAAGAATCGGCGCATGCTCAAGTTCCTCTTCAGCCGGGCCAGCGAGCCAACCGCCCCCAGCTGGAATCACGATCCAAACTATCGCTTTAATCCGGCCCCCTTCTCGCTCCCCATCAATGGGCAATCGGAGGCATATAAACTCCGCGCGCTCTGGCGCAGCGTTTGGGATTGGCTCCAGGGTGAACAACCAGACCCGGCTCGTTCAAAGTGGTAAGCAGCCATGAAGAAGCACAATTGGCATAACGACGTCTTTTTTGGCATCCATTACGATCTGCACGCTGGCGCGCATGATACCAATCTGGGTGCTGAAGTCACCCATGAACATCTGCGCGAACGTCTGTTGCGTGTCCGCCCGGACTGGATCCAAGTTGATTGCAAGGGCCACCCAGGCTACACCAGCTGGCCAACCAAAGTCGGCTCAACCTCGCCTGGTGTGGTGCGCGATCACCTGCGCATCACCCGCGATGTCACTGCCGAATTGGGCATCAAACTGGGGATGCACTACTCCGGGGTGATCGACAACCGTGCGATCGAGCTGCATCCCGAATGGGCGCGGATCGATGTCAATGGCAAAGCCGATGACCAATCCACCTGCCGCATGAGCGGGTATACGGACGAGTTGCTGATCCCGCAGATGCTGGAGTTGATCGACAATTATGATGTCGATGGCTTCTGGGTCGACGGGGAAAATTGGGGCTCCAAACCCTGCTGGTGCGAACGCTGCCAGGCAGAATTCACCCGCCGCACCGGCATCACCGAGATTCCCCAAGACAAGCCCGATGCCAATTGGGAACGCTGGCTGACCTTTCATCGCGACCTCTTTGTCGAGCATGTCACTCACTACACGAACGCCGTGCATGCCCGCAAACCTACTTGTTTGATCTGCAGCAACTGGATGTACACCGTGCGCCAGCCCGATGCCATTACCGCGCCGGTGGATTATCTAAGTGGTGACTATACCTGGGCCTGGGGCGCCGAACGTGCGGCCATCGAAGCCCGCCTGCTCGACAGCCGCAGTGACCGCATCTCGTGGGATCTGATGGCGTGGGGCTTTACCAAGGCTGGACGGATGGGCGTCAACCCGCCCTGGACCCTGAAGCCCACACTCCATCTGTGCCAAGAGGTGGCGGAAGTTGTGGCGCTGGGCGGGGCCATTATGATCTATGGCAAACCGCAGCGCAGCGGCTGGCTCACCGCCTGGCACCAGGATGTCTTGGGCGAAGTGGCGGACTTTTGTCGGGACCGCAAAGAGGTCTGCTTCCAGAGCGAAACCGTGCCGCAAGCCGCGGTACTCCATCTGGCAGACTCGCTCTATGCCTGGAATGCGACCTATGCGGATACCAAGCAAGATCCTGCGCTCTTCACCTATGGCACGGCCGTGGAACCGGTGGAGGGGGCGCTCCATGCCCTGCTGGAGAATCACCACCCCACCGACTTGCTGACCGAAGAGGCTGCACTGGAGCGATTACAAAACTATCGCTTGGTGGTTGTGCCCGAACAGATTCGGCTCAACGAAGCGCTTGTCACTGCGCTGACCCGTTTTGCCGAGCATGGCGGCCATGTGATCCTCAGCGGCGCGCATCTCTCGCAAGACTATGCCAGCTTGGTGGGTTGCGTGCCCACCAGCGAGGCCTTGGCCGAATCGCCCAATGATTCCTGGGGCGCCATCCACCTGCCGATTGACGAACGCACCACCGGACTCTTTGGTCCGTGGCAGCCCGTCACGCCGCAAGCGGATACCAGCGTGCTCTTCTATGCATTGTGCGGGCAAGAAGTCGAGAAAGACCAGACTGATCAAGCAGTGATCACCCAGCGCCGCCTGGGCAACGGCTCGATCGTGGCCATTCATGGGCCAATCTTCCGCAACTATGCCGAAGGTCACTATCCGGAACTCCGCCGCTTCATCGGCGCATTGATCGATGGCTTGGGCGTAGATTGGCTGGTGACGGCCACGGCCCCGCGCACCCTGGAATTGATTCTGCGGCGCAAAGCGGGCAAGCTCATGATCAACTTGATCAACCGTGGCGCGGGCGAAATGCTCTCACCCACGCGGGTGATCGTCGAAGAGCTGCCGCCGGTGCGGGACGTCACGCTTCGGGTCCACAGCCCTGAGGCACCTCGTTCGGTCACGCTCGTTCCCGACGAAGCGCCGCTCACTTGGCAACATCAAGGCGACACCTTGGAAATTCACGTGCCCGAAGTGCCAATCCATAACATTGTTGTGATTGAGCCAGCTTAACGCGCGCGTGTTGCTCTGGACGAAAGGAACGAATTGTTGCCAAACCGCAATTCGTTCCTTTTCTATTTGCCGAGCTTTTTCAGCCAACCACGCTCAGGGATTGGCCGCACCTGGAATGGATGAGACTAGATGCTAGAGAAACACAATATCTTTGAGGCGCGCACCGGTGGTTACTGGAACTACCGCGTACCGGGGATCATCTGTACGCCGCGCGGCACTGTTTTGGTGACCGCGGAAGCGCGCACCGGCAAAGGCGGCGATTGGGACGATAATGATATCGTGCTGCGCCGCAGTGTGGATGGTGGGCGCACATGGCTGCCGCCGCAGCGCCTCGTCCGCCAACAAGCTTATGGGCCTGGCCCCGTAGGCAACTTTGTGATGATCGTGGATCAGCAAGCGGATTGCATCCACGCGCTCTTTTGCCACAGCCACAGCCGCTTTTTCACCTTGCGCAGCGATGACGAAGGCGCAACCTTCTCCGAGCCCGTCGAAATCACCGAAAGTATGCAGGCATTCCGCCAACGCTACGATATGCGGGTCTTGGCCTTTGGCCCCGGGCACGGACTGCAACTGGCCAATGGCCGACTGATCGTCCCAGTTTGGATGTCGAATGGTGCGGGTAAGGAGTTTGGTCCGGGCAAATTGGGCCACCGCCCCTCCGAAGTTGCCTGCATCTACAGCGACGATCACGGGCAAAGCTGGCACTGTGGCGATACGGTGATCCGCACCGACGAACAATTTCACAATCCGAGCGAAACCGTGGCGGTGCAACTGAATGACGGCCGTGTACTCTTTAACATCCGCAGCGAAGGCAAAGAGAATCGCCGCCTCATTTCGATCAGCGAGGATGGCGCGTTTGGCTGGAGCCAGCCTCGATTCGACTCCGCGCTACTCGAACCTGTGTGCATGGCCAGCATCCTCAAAGTGCAAGCCCAGTCACCCGCGGGGCTACACTATATTCTCTTTGCCAACCCCGACAATCTTGAGAACGAATTGGTCCAACCCAATGTCCACCAATCCCATGATCGCAAACGGCTCACGGTCAAACTGAGCGGTGATGATTGCCAAACTTGGCCGGTTTCGCGCGTGCTCGAAGCGGGTCCGGCGGGCTATTCGGATTTGGCCGAAACGCCCGATGGCACCATCTTGTGCGTCTATGAAAATGGCATGGTCGACCGCATGAGCGATCCGCACTATCTCACCGTGGCGCGCTTTGATCTCGCCTGGCTGCTGCACGGCAGCGAATAAGGTCAACGCTGGTCAGCAACAAAGCAATCAACCGTACAGCGAGGAAGGGCTGAGCAGGGTATACTACGAGGTGGTCGCTCCATTGGTTGGAGTGCACATATCAAGAACGCTAGGTGATTACGGGAGATGAGGATGAGCAAGCAATATCGCAAACCATCCGACGCAGAGTTGCGTCAGAGATTAACCCCCGAGCAATACCGGGTGACGCAAGAAGAGGCTACCGAACCGCCCTTTCGCAACGCCTATTGGGACAACAAAGAACCTGGGCTTTATGTGGATATTGTCACAGGTGAGCCGCTCTTTAGCTCGTTAGACAAATATGACTCTGGTTGTGGCTGGCCAAGCTTTACCCAACCATTGACCGAAGAGAATTTAGTCACGCGCATCGACCGCAAATTCGGCATGATCCGCACCGAAGTCCGCACCAAAAATTCCGACAGCCACCTGGGTCACGTCTTTGAGGATGGGCCCCAGCCGACCGGGTTGCGCTATTGCATGAACTCTGCGGCCCTGCGCTTTATCCCAGTGGACAAGCTAAAAGAAGAAGGCTACGAGGAATATCTGTCGCTTTTTGAGGGGCAGCAGAACAAAGAGAGTTGAGGACTAGGCCAACAGGCAAATCCTCGTTGCCTTCCTGATTCTGGTGAACACAATGACGGCCAACGGGTGCCAGTTCTAGGCGTTCGGCTTGTCGTTGGCAGCAAAACAACACCCGCGCGATTCGCGCGGGTTTTTGTTATTGGCGATCTGAGCTCGCTATCACCTCTTTTGTGGATGAACACACCCCAGTCACAGCTTTGAAAGGTTGTGAGTAACTGTTTCAGTATCCGCTCT
>CAZMRA010000095.1:0-12812 GCA_964568485.1 uncultured Caldilineaceae bacterium
CCCGCCAATCACCCGAGACCCCCAAGCCGACATTGTCGAGCACTCGTTTCCAGGGCAGCAGCCGGGCATCTTGAAACATAAAGCGGGCGTCCGTATTGATCCCCCTGACGGGCTGGCCATTGACCACCACCTCACCATGTGTGGGTTTCTCCAGGCCGGCAATCAAACGGAGTAAGGTGCTTTTGCCGCAGCCACTCTTGCCGACGATGGCGATAAATTCCCCAGCTTGCACCTGCAAATTGATGCCCTGCAGCACCTGTTTGTGCCCAAAGCGTTTTTCCAGGCCATGAATCGCAATTGGTACACCGTTACCGCTAGTTGTCATGCTGTACTCCCTTTATGGGCATAACCCGGATGCCATTGCAATAGACGTTGTTCGAGCTGGCGCGCGACCGTGTCGGCCAGTTTGCCCAAGAGCGCATAGAGAATCACGGCAAAGACCATCATGTCGGTGCGGATAAACTCGCGTGCTGTCTGGGCCAAAAAGCCGATGCCCGCTTCCACGGCGATGGTTTCCGCGACAATCAAGGTCAGCCACATCACCCCAAGGGCAATGCGCAAGCCGAGCAAGATGGAAGGCAGCGCGCCCGGAAAGATGATCTGCCAGAAGAGTTGGAACGGGGTGAGCCCATAGACGCGCCCCATTTCAATCAAGCCTGGCTCGACTTGGCGAATCCCGTGGAAGGTATTGATGTACATGGGGAAGAAGACGCCGAGGGCGATCAAGAAGAGGCGCGCTTCGTCGCCGATCCCGAACCAGAGAATCACCAACGGCACGAGGGCCAGGTTGGGTACCGTGCGGATCATCTGGATGGTCGAATCGAGATATTTTTCGCCCCGCCTCGAGACGCCATTCAGCAGGCCCAGGCCAAAGCCAATGCCGCCGCCGACAAGGAGGCCGGTCAAGGCGCGCTGGGTGCTGACCCAAATGTCCGTAAAGAGTTGCCCCGAAACGATCAGCCGGATGGCCGCACGCACAATGGCCAAGGGCGCCGGTAAAATGCGTTCGGGCACAATGGCAAATTGCACCATTAATTGCCAGATCACCAGAATCAAGAGCGGCACGATCCAATAGATGAGATGTTGATCGAACCATTGCGCAAGCCGAGTGAGGATGCGCTGGCCGCCAGCGGTTGGGCTAGTTGCGTTGACCTTGGCAGAGGTGACTACATTTTCGCTTAACATATTGCTTTCTCCTACTGCAGGGGATGGCCCTGCAGCTCGTTCACTGGGAACGCTCGACAGCGCAAGACATCATCGGCTTGCCTGTCGAGCTCAGGAATAGCTGGTCGTTAATTACGTATCGCCAGCGGGCTGGTTAGCGGCTGTTGGGGCGCAAATTCGAAACTGGTGCGTGCTTGCACCTGGTCGTGAGCGCCATTCTGGGCCGGCTTGCGGAAGAAGTCCGCGGGCAATTTGGGGAAGAGTAACTCGGCTGTCCGATAGGCTTCTTCTAAGTGAGGATAGCCCGAAAGAATAAAGCTTTCGATCCCCAGCTCCGTATATTCCAAGATGCGTTGCGCCACGGTGTCGGCATCGCCCACCAGGGCCGTGCCCGCGCCGCTGCGGATCAAGCCGATGCCCGCCCACAGGTTGGGGCTCACTTCGAGCTTGTCGCGGCGCCCACCATGGAGCGCTTGCATCCGTTGTTGACCAATGGCACCGCGGGCGGTCTGTTGGCGTTGCGCGGCTTGAATGGTCTTGTCGTCAAGATGCTTGATTAAATCATTGGCGGCATCCCAGGCTTCGCTGGCCGTCTCGCGTACGATGATGTGCAGGCGAATGCCAAAGCGGATGGGGTGCCCGGCTTCGGCGGCATAGCGGCGAACCGTGGCGATCTGCTCGGCCACTTGCTGCGGGGGCTCGCCCCAAGTCAGGTACACATCGGCGTGCTTGGCCGCGGTGCGGTGTCCGGCATCCGATGAGCCGCCAAAGTAAATCGGCGGGTAGGGCTGCTGCACGGGGGGGAAAATATTATGCGCTTTCTGGACGGTCAAATGGTCGCCGGAGAAGGTGACCTCTGGCTCTCCGCTGAGGACGCGGCGGTAGATCGTTAAGAACTCATCGGTGATCGCGTAACGCTCTTCCTTATCGGCGAAAACGCCATCGGCCGCGGCATCGGCGTCGCTGCCGCCAGTGACGATGTTCACGATCAAGCGGCCATTGGAGATGCGATCAAAGGTCGCGGCTTGCCGGGCGGCCAGCGCAGGGGTGATGAGGCCAGGGCGAAAGGCAACAATAAATTTCATGCGTTTGGTGATGGCCGCGAGCCGAGCTGCTGTGATCCAAGCATCCTCACAGCCGCGACCGGTGGGCAGTAGCGCACCGGCAAAGCCCAGCGTATCGATGGCGTGGGCAATTTGCTCCAGATAGCGAATATCGGTTTTACGCGTGCCAATATCGGTGCCTAAATAGCGCCCATCCGAGCCGTTCGTCGGGATAAACCAATTGATTTCCATTTCCATCCTCCTCTTAGCGAATGACCGGCGCAACATCCGGAGTGGGACTGTAAGCGGGTGGTAGCTGGTCCAGCCCATATTGCGGAAATGCCAGCGGACGCGGCGGCCCATCAGCTCGCCCCAGCTCTGCATGATTGCCATTAATGGCGGAAGTGGGCTTGCTGAAGAACTCTTTGGGTAGTTTCGGGAAGATGAGCTCGGCCGTTCGGTAGGCTTCCTCAAGGTGCGGGTAACCTGAGAAGATGAAGGTATCGATGCCCAATTCGGCGTATTCCAACATGCGCTGGACAACCGTGTCGGGATCGCCCACCAGCGCGGTGCCTGCGCCGTGGCGGACCAACCCAACCCCCGCCCACAAGTTGGGGCTGACTTCCAGCTTATCCCGGCGACCCTGGTGCAACGCTTGCATGCGCAGTTGGCCCACCGCCTGCGTATTGGTCAATTGCGCATAGGCTTTTTGAATCGTCTCGTCGTCCAGATATTTGATAAGATCATTGGCTGCATCCCAAGCCTCGCTGGCTGTCTCGCGTACAATGATGTGTAGCCGGATACCAAAGCGTAGGGTACGTCCCACTTCTTCGGCATAGCGACGGACACGCGCCAGCTGCTCGGCGACTTGCTGCGGTGGCTCGCCCCAAGTCAGGTACACATCGGCATGCTTGGCTGCGGTGCGGTGACCAGCATCCGACGAGCCCCCGAAATAGACCGGGGGCAGGGGCTGTTGAACGGGCGGAAAGAGATTGCGCCCGCGGGCAATGCGCAGGTGTTTGCCTTCGAAGCTCACTTCGTTGCTGCTGCTGAGCAATTGGCGGTAGATGGTGAGGAATTCATCCGTCACTTCGTAACGCTCATCGTGGCTTAACAGCAACCCATCGGCTGCTGTATCGGCATCACTGCCGCCGGTGACAATGTTCACGACCAGGCGGCCATTAGAGATGCGGTCGAAGGTAGCCGCTTGGCGCGCTGCCAAAGCCGGGGCAATCAACCCGGGCCGGAACGCGACGATAAATTTCATCTGCTGAGTGACGGCGGCCAGCCTAGCCGAGACCAACCAAGCATCATCGCAGGAGCGCCCGGTGGGCAAGAGTGCGCCCGCATAGCCGAGGCTGTCGATGGCGCGGGCCAATTGTTCCATATACTCAAAGTCAGCGTCGCGGCTACCGATGGTGGTGCCTAGATAGCGGCCATCGCTACCAGTGGTGGGAATAAACCAATTGATTTCCATGAGATTTGATCCTTCGCTGTAAGGTTGCCGGTGAAGAGCTGAAGCTGCAGTCTTCACCGGCAACCCGGCAGAAATTTTGCCCTTCTCTAATCGTCGCTGAGCCCGTACCAAGCAACATCTGCAATGGAGAGCTGCTCGGGGATCAATTCCAACTCGTAGAAGATGTCGGCTACGGCTTGCTGAGCAACGACCGCTTCCTCATCGATGTAGCGTACCTCTGGTTGATCGCGCTCGAATGAGCCGATCCATACTGAGGCCGGGACTTCGGTTTCTTGTTCCAGCAAGGCACCGAACTCTTCTAGGTTGTCGGCAGACCATTGCTGGGCTGCTTGTAGCTCGAGCACAATGGTGTCGATGATCTCGGGGTGGGCTTCGACAAAGGGCTGCGACGCAATCACAAAGCCATTGGTCGGCGAGACGGTCGCACCATCGACCAAAATGCGCGCATTCAACTCTTGGATGGCCCCTTCATAAAAGGGATTCCAAACGACCCAAGCATCGGCACTGCCACCCTCTAAGGCGGCGCGAGCTTCCGGTGGTTGGAGATAGGCCGGTTCAATATCATTGAACGAGAGCCCTTCCTTTTGCAGCGCACGAATAATCAGCAAATTGGCGCTTGAGGCTTTGGTAAAGGCGACTTTCTTACCCTTCAAATCGGCCAGGGTTTGAACCGGCGAATTAGGCAATACGAGGATCCCTGAGCCGGAGCCATCACTGGCCTGTTGGGCCACATAGAGCAAAGGCGCACCCGCAGCTTGGGCAAAGATCGGTGGCGTCTCCCCGACCTGGCCGATATCAATGGCCCCGGCGTTGAGCGCTTCGAGCATGGGCGGGCCCGAGGTAAAGAGCGACCAGGTGATCTCGACTTCATCGCCAAATTTTTCTTCAAGCGTGCGCTGCTGCTTGAGCAGGTTCCAATATTCGCCGCCGCGCTGATAGCCAATCCGCAATTGGATCTTTTCGCTGCTCGCCTCAGCTGGCTGGCTGTTGGCGCTGCTCGCTGCCGAACTCGGTGCTGCCGCCGGTGCGGCGCACGCGGTGAGGAGTGTTGCCACCGAGAAGATACTGCCGATCACTGTTAATGTGCGTTGCCAAGGAGTTCGCATAGGGATCCTCAAAAATGATGTTGAAATTTGTTTGTTCATCGCCAACTATAGCTTCAGATTTGCTTCGCAATCGGTCACGGCACCGCGGCTGCCTGCGCAGTTGCGGCAAAATTGTCGACCGGCGCCGAGATCGAAGGGGCCAGCGTCGTCACCAAGCCCAGTAAAGTGACATGCAGCCGCTCTTCCACTTCGGGGGCGAGGCTGAGCAATTCGCCGTTTTGATACTGCAGTTGCGCATCTTGAATGAAGAGGCCGCGCAGCACGTGTTGGGCACCCAGGGCCGAGAGCAGCGGCTTGAGCGAATAATCAATCGCCAGCAGATGATTCGGGGAACCGCCCGTAGCAATCGGATAGATGATTTTGTTGGCGAAGCTATCTTGCGGTAAGAGGTCAAAAAAGGCTTTGAGCACCCCAGAATATGCAGCCTTGTAGATCGGCGTGGCGATCACGATGGCGCGTGCTCGGGCGACCTTGGCGCTGGCATCCCGGATGGTCGGGCCATCAAATTGCGCCGTCAACAACTCATGCGCATCCAAATCGCGCACCGCGATCTCATCGGTAGCGAGGCCATGCTTTTCAACGAAGCGGCGAATATGCGCTAATACCGCCGACGAGCGAGAGTTGTTGGAGGGACTGCCAGCAATGGTTACAACGTCAGACATGATGTAATTCCTTTGATTCATTCAGCATTGGTTGGGTAAAGCGTACGACAAAATCAGCCTTCCGTAGGGCAGCCGCCATCAAACTGGCGTAGTAGGCTGCACCAGGAATAGGGACAAGATGTGTAGGCAGCGATCGGTCAAGCCCGCTTGCGCTCAGGGCAACCGTAGCGCAAGCGAACCAATCACGCCGAGATCATCTCGAGATTCAATTAGCAAAAAGTTCGTGAAAATAGGTGGAGCCGCGGGTACTTGCGACTGGCGATGGCCGTGTTTACGCCAATCGCAAGCCCCGCGAAGTACAGCAACAAGCTGCGTGGTGAAAAGCGGAGGTAGGTGTAAGGAGCAAACCAACCAAGGGCTTGTGGTGGTGATTGCGCTGTATGGAGAGCTGCCAATAGGCCATGACAATCTGCTTTAAGACCATGATGTCATCCGAGTGCGCAAGGGTAGTCGATAATCAATAAACTGGGTACCCGTTTCTTGCTCTAGTCGCAACATGCCAACTAGCTTGTAGAGCGTGGTATCCAGCTGCTGAGCGATTTCGGGTTCGATCCAGAGCTTGCGGTTATGCAACTGCAATTGACTCTCTAAGCAATAGATCCCATCTAAGATCTGCCGAGCCCCGAGCGCACTCAACACGGCACGCAAGGCCACGTCGAAGGCAGGCCACTGATTGGCCGCTGGGGCGGTGGCAAGCGGCAAAATGATCTTGTTGCGCAGCGAATCCGCTGGTAAGAGATCGAGAAACGCTTTCAGCCCGCCGGTGTATCCCCCTTTGGTGACCGAGGTGGCGATCACAAGGGCGTCGGCGCGGCGCACCAATTGACTGCTTTGGCGCAAGGGTGTGCTGTGACTGCGACCCAAAAGCAGATCGTCTGCAGGCAGATGGCGGATCTGAACCGTATCCGCTGGCAGACCGAGGTTGGCGAGGGTCTGGGCGGCAACCTCTAACAAAGCCGTCGAACTGGAGGTGAGCGAAGGACAACCGGCAATCAATACAATGTTCATGAGTGATCCCCTTCTCTACAACAACCGAAAGCGGCGTGAAAGCTCGTTTCTGGACTGAAGTGTTGTGCCCGACTTAGCTGCTCGTATCAGCTTGCAGGCATCGCAACCCTGTTCAGGATCGGCTCTTGTTGCTCAGTATAAAAGTGGGAAATCACAAACAAGCTATAAACCGGTAACAAGCGAGTAACAGATGATAGAGACAAAAAACGGGCTGAATTGGAATTCCAATCCAGCCCGTTTGGGTACGTAGCCAACTGCCCAAGTTATGGGTAGCTGCGCATCATCCGAAGGTGTTTGTCTTACACCTGAACCGCGGTTGATTTCGATTCGGCGCGTACTTCGTCGGCCGTGACTTCGCGTTCGAGCTTGTCTGAGAGATAGATGCCTTCCGAGATCAACATGGTGTTGAGCGCGATCTCATTCATGGGGATGAGATCCACCCGGCCTTGCAGCGCGGCGATCCAGTGATGTTGCGGGCTGTCGTAAACATCGCCCACTTCGTGGACCATATGTTGCCGCCACTGGAAGCGCTCCAAGTTGGTGGTCAGATCAAAATCGATATCTTCGATGGTGCGGAAGTAGCCGAAGGGATCCAGACGAATGCCGCCTTCACTGCCGAAGATCATCGAGCCATCGAATTTGTCCATGTGGACGGCCCAAGCTTCGACGATGTCGAGCGTCATGCCACCAGCCATGCGGACAAAGCCCAAGCCCAACTCTTCCACACTATAGCCACTCCGCTCGCGGCGCCGCGCATCCATGCCGGTCTCTTGATAGGTTTTGCCCGAAATGCGCAACACTTCGGGATTGCCGGTCAAAAAGAGGATGGTGTTGATGTGATACACGCCCATGTCGTAGAGCGCGCCACCGGCCGAATTTTGCTTTTGCACGAAGGTCGGGCTGCCATAGCCATCCACATAGGGGCGGCCGCGGCGCCGATGACCCACCGAGCGGGCGTGATAAATCTTGCCCAAGTGTCCGCCTTCGATCAGTGCTTTGGCCGCTTTGGCATAAGGCTGAAAGATATTCTGGCACTGGATGTGCAGCTTGCGCCCCAATGCGTCGGCCCGCTTGAACATGGTTTCGGCATCAATATAGGAGCCGGCCATCGGCTTTTCGCAGAAGACATCTTTGCCCGCTTCCAATGCTGCCACCGTCACCGGCATATGAAAGTTGTTGTGCAAGCAGACATCCACCGCTTGAATGTCATCGCGCTGCAGCAACTCCCGAAAATTGGTATAGACATTGGGAACTTGATAGCGCTCGCCGACTCGTTCGGCTTCCGCTTGGTTGACATCGGCAATGGCAACCACTTCGGCGTTGGCGACCTTGGTGTAATTATCCAAGTGATGTTTGCCAATCTGCCCGACACCGATCACCCCTACGCGGACCTTCTCAGCACACATGTGATGCTCCTTCAAGTTGTAACCTAATCGTTGATGGTATGTTGGATATTGGTAGAAGTTCGGGTTTACCCTTCGAAGCGGTAGGCCCGCTTTGCCAAGCCGTACGCCAGAGCGTAAGCCATCTCACTGGCATCCGCTTCGCTCACGATGTGGCGCGCCACCAAACCCGCCAGCCAGTTGGCGCTCGCTCGCCGCCATAAATCATGCCGAGCCGGGATCGATAAGAACGCGCGCGTGTCGTCATTAAACCCTGCTGTATTGTAGATGCCTGCTGTCTCCATCACTTGATCAAAGAAGCGGCGCATCCCGTTTAAGCTGTCGTAGAACCACCACGGTGGCCCCAATTTTAAGCAGGGATAATGGCCGGCGAGCGGTGCGAGTTCTCGGCCGTAGGTGGTTTCATCCAGCGTGAAGAGAATCAAGGCAAAGCGAGGGTTGTTGCCAAACTTGGTGAGCAACGGCAGCAAGCTGCGTGTATAATCCACCGCAATGGGGATGTCGGCCCCCTTGTCGCGGCCAAACTGGCGGGCCAGCGGCTGGTTGTGGTTGCGCCACGACCCCGGATGCAGCTGCATCACCAGCCCATCTTCACTACTCATGCGCGCCATTTCGATCAACATATGGCCGGTGAATTGGGCTGCATCGTCGGCAGTACTCTCCCCGCGCAATGCTCGCTGGAAGATCGCATCGGCCTGCTGCGGCGAGAGTTCGACGGTCAACGGCGTTGACGCGGCGTGATCGGTAGCGGCTGCGCCCATCTGCTTGAAGAAGGCCCGCTGCGCCTCCAGCGCCTGGATAAAGGTGGCGTAGTTGTGCACCGTCACCCCGCTGACCGCGCTGAGTTGCTCGATCTGCTCGCGCCAGCCTGCTGTGTCCAAATTGACCACGCTGTCGGGCCGGAAGGTGGGTAAAACCCGTTGCCCCCAACCGTCGGCGCGTAGCGTTTGGTGATGGGGCAGCTGATCGACCGCAGCATCGGTCGTGCAGAGTACTTCGACGTTGAAGCGATCAAAGAGCGCACGCGGGCGGAATTCCGGCGTCGCCAATCGCTCGCTGATCTGATCGTACAACGTCTGCGCGGTCTCGCCGTTGATCGGGGTGGTGATGTCAAAGAGATCGGCCAGCTCATCGGCGATCCACATGCCGGTGGGCGTGCCCCGGAAGAGATAAAAGTGATCGCAAAAGCGCTGCCAGATCAAACGGTGATCCGTCTCGACGGGCGTGCCATCAACGCTGGGGATCCCCAAGTCTTGGAGCGGCACCCCCTGTGAGTATAACATGCGGAAGACATAATGGTCGGGGATGATAAAGAGATCGGTCGGCGTGCCCAGGTGCGCATCTGCGGCTAAGAGGTATGGATCCACATGACCGTGCGGGCAGACCAGCGGCAAGTTGGCGATCGGCTCGTAAAGTGTGCGGGCCAGCGAGCGCACCGTGGGATCGGAATCAAAATAGCGATCCGGATGACGACCTGGCGACGAATTGGACATAAGCACTCCTGATAAGGTTTTGTGTTTTGGCTAAAAACAGCGTAAACGAATTTGGTTACCTTGTCAACGGCGGGGGAGGGCGACGTTTGCCGCAAAATTCCCCATTGACGCGCCGTAATCGGCGTGCTACACTTGCCATCATGCAAAATCAATTCCGGCTTCACCTTAGCTTTAGCATTTCCATTATTGGTGTTGGCATTATGGCAGAGCCATCGCCAAGTTGGTGCGCGCTAAGGAAAAGGTGATTTCGCCGGATTTTATCACCGAAATGGCCACAGGCGCACTGCCTGTGGCCATTTTTGATTGGTCAAAAGGAGCAAGAAGTTATGACCGCAATTGTGGTGGAAGGGCTGCACAAAACATTTCGCAGCAAACGCAAAGCTGCCGGTCTGCGCGGCAGCTTGCGTTCCCTGTGGCATCCCGAATGGCAGACGATTGAAGCAGTACGCGAGCTTTCTTTCCAGATGGAAGCAGGCGAGTTGTTGGGCTTTATTGGTCCCAACGGCGCTGGCAAATCAACCACCATCAAGATGCTGACCGGGATCTTACACCCAACCGGCGGTCATGCCCGCGTGCTGGGCTTGGAGCCGTGGAGCCAGCGGCAGCAATTGGCCTACCAGATTGGCAGCGTCTTTGGGCAACGTCCGCAGCTCTGGTATCACCTGCCCGCACTCGACACCTTTTATCTCTTCGGCAAGATTTATGAGCTGGACGACAAAACCCTGCGCCAGCGCATTGGCTTATTGGTCGAAGCCTTTGATCTCCAAGATCTGCTGGAGACGCCGGTGCGCAAATTGTCGCTCGGCCAGCGGATGCGCTGCGAAGTGGCGGCCTCGTTGCTGCACAAACCGCGCCTGATCCTGCTCGACGAGCCATCAATCGGGCTGGATGTGGTGGCCAAGGCCCGCATCCGCGAGACGATCCTGCGCATGAATGAGTTGGAGCAAGTGGGGGTGCTGCTCACCTCGCACGATGCCGGTGACATCGAAGCGCTCTGCAAGCGGGTGATCATCGTCAACCACGGGCAGATTGTGTACCAGGACAAAGTTTCGGCGCTCAAACGCAGCTACTTGACCTCCAAACAGGTGGATGTGCGCTATGCTCGTCCACTCACCAACAATTTTCAGATCGACGGTACCGAGACGCTCAAAGCGGGTGAATTTGGTCTGAAACTACGCTTTGATACGCGGATCACCCCGGTTGAGCAGGTGGTCCAGGGCCTCGCCAGCGCGGGCGAGCTGGTCGATGTCACCATCTCCGACCCCTCGCTCGAAGAGGTGATCCGTACGATCTACGAGACGGTGGACGAGCGACCAACGCTGCAGACGGCGGGGAGGGCTGCATGACCAAATACTGGGCCGTCTTCAAAACCCAATTGCTCAACAACTTTGCCTATGCGGGCGATTTGAGTTCCGGCGCGCTGTTGATGGTGCTCTTTATGTGGGTCTTTGCCCAGCTATGGCGCGTGACCTACGGTGCAGTCGGCGTTGAGCAGATCGCCGGGCTGACCTTACGGCATACGCTCTGGTATCTGATGCTGGCCGAGGTGATTGTGTTGAGCAAGCCCCGCCTGTCACAGACGATCGCCCAAGCCGTGCGCGATGGATCGATCGCCTATCTGCTCAACAAACCCTACAACTTTTTGCTCTATCAATGCAGCGTGGGCTTTGGTGATAGCATTTTGCGCATCGCCACCAATAGCCTAGTTGGTGGAGCGGTGGTTTGGCTCTTGGTGGGGCCGCCACCTGCGCTGTGGAGTCTACCTTTGGTGGTGGTGGCGCTCTTTCTGGCCTGGTTGATCGACTTTTGTATCACTGCGCTGATTGGCCTGGCCGCGTTTGTGGCCGAGGAGGTGCGCGCTTTTGAGTGGCTCTACTCCAAAGTGCTCTTTATCCTGGGCGGCTTGTTGATCCCGTTGGATTTTTATCCGGCTTGGCTGCAACCGCTGGCCAAAGCGACGCCGTTCGCTGCCACTGTTTATGGCCCGGCCCGCCTCTTTGTGGACCCAAGTTGGGCCCGCTTTGGCGAATTGCTGCTCAGTCAACTGTTCTGGGTAGCAGCCCTGGCGCTGGTGTTGGCCTTCTTTTATCGACGCGGTATGGCGCACTTAGCGGTGAATGGAGGATAAGATGCGCAGCGCATGGCAACGAGAGGGACAATTTTTGTTGGCCTTGTGGAAGGCCAATCTCTTGGCGGCAATGGAATATCGCGCGGCCTTTTTGTCGCAGATTATCGGCATGATGGTCAATAACGGCATCTATTTTCTCTTTTGGGTACTCTTTTTTCAGCGCTTTCAGGAGGTGCGTGGGTGGCAGTTATCGGATATGGTGCTGCTCTTTGGGGTGGTGGCGACTGGCTTTGGCTTGGCAACCTTCTTTTTTGGCAATGCACTTTCGCTCTGCGAAGTGATCGTCGAAGGGCGGCTTGATTATTATCTTTCGCTCCCCCGCCCGGTGCTGCTGCATGTGCTCGCCAGCGGCAGCGTCCCCAGCGGCATGGGCGATTTTACCTATGGGCTGATCAGCTTTGCCCTGTTAGGGAATTATAGTCTCGATGTGGTGGCGCGCTTTGTGGTCGGCGTGTTGTTGGCGACGGTCACCCTGCTTGCGGTCTTGGTGATTGCCCACAGCTTGGCCTTTTGGTTAGGCAATGCCAGCGCACTGACCCATGCAGTGATGAACGCGATGATCACCTTTTCCATCTACCCAAGCACTTTGTTCGATGGCTCGGCCAAGTTGCTGCTGCTGACGATCTTGCCGGCGGCTTTTGTCGGTGCGGTGCCGGCTGAATTTGTGCGTGGCTTCACCTGGACGAACTTTGGCCAATTGTTGCTCGCCGCACTCGTCTTTCTCACCCTGGCCTTGCTGATCTTCTACCAGGGCTTGCGGCGTTATGAGAGCGGCAGCGCGATCCAAACCAAAGCGTGAGCGCGTGACCAGCCACGGCAGTCTCCCCGCTGTGGCTGGATAGATGACGTTTGTCTAGGCTACTTTGCGCCTTGCCCAGCTTCAATGCTATGATCGATTGACCGAAACCTACTATCAATCGACCAAGCAGGAGGAGCCATGCAGAATGTATTGATCGGCTGTGGCCAGATCACGTGGAAGAATGTGCCGGAAGAGCAGGTGCTCGCCGAGATTGCGCAAGCTGGTTATGAGGGCGCGCCGGCTGGGCCACGTTCTGGCCGCACCACCGAAGAGAGTCTTGCCCTCTTTGCTCACTATGGGCTCAAGCCAGCTCCGGGCTACTTTTCCGCAGCCTTTTGGGATCCCAGCAAGGAAGAGGAAACCCTGGCCCGTGCCCATGCCGCTGCGCAATTTGCCCAAGCCGCGGGATGCACCGAGTTGTATGTCGCGCCGGGCGGGTTTGATCACTATGTGACCCGCCGCGGGCTGACCCGCAGCCAAATCGCTGGGCATGTCCAGCCCGAAGACAGCATGAGCGACGAGGAATTCC
>CAZMRA010000095.1:12912-16069 GCA_964568485.1 uncultured Caldilineaceae bacterium
ATCAAGACCATGCACCTCAAAGATATTGATCCGGCTGTGCAAGCGCGTGGCCAAGCTGACTGGGGCTATGCCAAATACTCGAGCGAAGGCATCTGGACCGAGCTCGGCCGCGGTGCGGTCGATTTCCCAACCATCTTCCAGATTTTGCGCGAAGCCAATTTCTCCGGCTGGTTGATCGTAGAGACCGATGTGACGCAATTGCCCACCGCGCTCGAAAGTGCCCAGATCAGCCGCGAATATCTGCGCAGCCAAGGCTTCTAATCGTGATGCAGCGAGACTAGCCTAGCTGCGGCTGGTCTCCGCCAACTACCATTCACAACCAAGGAGATCCCATGTTCAAAGTTGGCATCATCGGCTGCGGCAAACCGTTCCGCAGCGAAGGCTCCACAGGGTTTGGCATGTCCCATGCCCATGCCCGCGGCTACACGTCCTCACCCGATTGTCAACTGGTGGCCCTGGCCGACATCAGCGAAGAGAATGCGTTGGCCTTTCAAGCCATCCACGGCGGCGAGCGGATTTACACCGATTATCACCAAATGCTGGCCGAAGAACAGTTGGACATTGTTAGCATCAGCACCTGGCCCCATCTGCACGCGCCGATGGTGATCGCCTGTGCCGAGGCCGGGGTGCGGGCGATCCACTGTGAGAAGCCCATGGCCCCGACCTTTGGCGAAGCCCGCCAGATGATTGAAGCCTGCGAGCGCAATGGCGTGCAGCTCACCTTCAATCACCAACGTCGTTTTGGAGAACCCTTCCGCAAGGCCAAAGAGCTACTCAAAGCTGGCGCCATTGGGGACCTGCTCCGCCTCGAGGGCTACTGTGACAACCTCTTCGATTGGGGCACCCATTGGTTCGACATGCTCTGCTTCTACAATGACGAAACCGACGTGGAATGGGTGATCGGCCAAATCGACAGCCGCGACAGCCGGCGCATCTTTGGCGCGTTGATCGAAAGTCAGGGCTTGAGCCAATTTCAATTCAAAAATGGGGTGATGGGCTTGTTGATCACCGGGAATAAGGCCAAACAACCCTTTGCCAATCGTTTGATCGGTACGGACGGGATGATCGATGTCGGCCACAGCCCCGAAATTCCGCTGCGCATGTGGGGCAAAGGCCAAAGCGGCTGGACGACCGTCGAGGTCTCCGAAGGGCTGCATGGCATGGAGTATGTCGAGCGCGGCGTGCATGATCTGATCGACGCGCTCAAAACTGGCCGCGAACCCGAGCTGTCGGGGCGCCGCGCCTTCCGCGCCACCGAGCTGATCTTCGCTACCTACGAGTCAAGCCGCCGCCGGGCCCGCGTTGATTTGCCGCTCACCATCGACGATTCACCACTGGTCACCATGATCGAAGCTGGAGAAATTCCATCATGAAATTAGGGCTTGATCTCTTCTCGCTGCGTCGCCAGGGCTGGGACGCTTTTCAGCACTTGGAGTATGCCGCCCAAATTGGGCTGGAGGTGCTGCACTTTTCCGATCTCGAACCCTTTGCCAGCCTGGAGGATGATTATCTACGCCAGGTGAAGGCCCGCGCCGATGAGTTGGGCATCTTGTTGGAGGTGGGCATGGGCTCGATCTGCCCAACCTCGACCACCTTCAAAGCGGAACTCGGCAGCGCTGTCGAGCAACTGCGCCAAATGTTGCGCATCGCCCATCTGCTGGGATCCCCGGCTGTGCGCTGCTTCTTGGGTTCCAATGCCGACCGCCGGACCGAACTCCCGCTAGCCGCGCACATTGAGAATACCATTGCCACCTGTCGCGCCGTGCGTGACGAAGCCATGGCGCGGGGCATCAAGATCGCTATCGAAAACCATGCGGGCGATCTGCAAGGCCGCGAGTTGCGCCAGTTGATCGAAGCCGCCGGGCCGGAATATGTCGGCGCGGTGATCGACGCAGGGAACCCGGTGTGGGTGGCCGAAAGTCCCTTTGTCACCCTGGAGCAGCTCGCGCCCTACGTGGTGATGGCCCACATCCGCGACTCGGTGGTTTGCCCGCATCCGCGCGGCGCGGTGGTGCAGTGGGTAGCCATGGGTGACGGCAGCATCGGCATCGATCGCTGGGCCGAGCAATTCCGCACGCTTTGCCCGGGCGTTCACTTTACGCTGGAGATCATCACCAGCATTCCGCCTCGTGTGCTCAACTATTTAGAGCCAGAATTTTGGGAAGTCTATCCTGACACCCCCGCCAGTGAATTCGTCCGCTTCCTGGAGCTGGTGCAGAACGGACACCCGAATCTGGCGCCGGTCTTCACGGCGAATTGGGCCGATCCCGCGCCGGAGTATCAAGCCGCGCTGGTGGTGCAACAGCGGCGGCAAGTCGAGAAGAGCGTGCGCTATTGCCGGGAGGTGTTGGGCGTGTAGGCGCTGCTGAGTCGACGCTCGAAACTCCTACAAATGACCGATGACGGCCTAGAGCAGGTCGAGTATCTTGTGTACTCCACGTTGTCGCCAATCCCGCATCGGTCCACTCAGCTTTGGTTGCTTAAGTGCAGAAGAGGCGCAAGAAGATTCTACATTTTCTTGCGCCTATAAACCTATAATACCTACGTTAAGCAGACCTATAACATCACATATGATCATCAGAATCGCCTGACCAGTGCTTTTGGCCGCAGCTACAGCTACGACACAACCGGGCGGATTGCTAGCTATGAGGGAGCAACACTGGGTTACGACAGTGTCAAGAAACATGCGGTCAACACCGTCAACGGAGCCGACCGCTATGATTACGACGCCAACGGCAATGTGCGTTTGCGCAACAAAGATAGCGTACCCCAAACCCTGGGCTGGAATGTGGAGAATCGCCTGCAGAGTGTGGCAGCCACGGGGTTGACCGAGTCTTACCTCTATGACGAAAATGGCAGCCGCCTCAAGAAGACCAGTAATGGTGTGGCGACCTATTATCCCTTCCCGCACTACGAGGTAAGCGGTTCAACTACGACCAAGTACTACTTCTTCAATGGCCAGCGAGTGGCGATGAAGGTAGGGTCAACGCTGACCTATCTCTATGGGGACCATCTGGGTAGTACGGCTTTGTCTACCACGAACGGAGCATTTGGTGTTGGTCAAAGTTATTACGGCTATGGCAACTATCGCTCAGGCGGTAGCCTACCCACGAACTATCGCTACACCGACCAGGAACTCGACATTGCCACCGCGCCC
>CAZMRA010000096.1:0-15972 GCA_964568485.1 uncultured Caldilineaceae bacterium
GGCCCCGGCCAGCACAAAGGGCGTGATGATCAACACCTGCCCGCCGCGGCCATAGGTGAACATGCCGCCCAACATGCGTTCATCATAGCGCAGCGGGCTGCTGGAATTGATGATGCCACCCAGCACCGGATCCGGCAGGGTGGTGACATCGGTGCCAAAGACGATGTTCGCCATCTCAATCGCATCTTGGGGGATGATGCGGCCATGCGGCGCTTCCATCGCTACTTTGTCGCAGAGGGTCCACGCGCCATAGGAACGGCGCAAATGGCGAAAGCTGACCGGCACATCATGCGGCACCACTAGTTGATCGCCCGTGGTGTGCAGCAGAGGACAGACCTGGGTGAGGCGCAGAAAGTTGTAATAATCGGTCAACAATCCCGGTCGCCGGCCCTCATCCAGATCCTGGGCGAAGATCACGCCGCCGTTGGGGGCAAAGAGCATGGTGTTGCCGCCGACAACCATATCGTGCGCGGGATTGCGAGCGCGCCAGGTGAACTGGCTGGGCGCTTTGGCCACCAGATCGAGGATCAGCCCGCGGTCAAAGCGGACATTCTGGCTGCTGTGGTCGACATCGGCCCCGGCCTTTTCCCAGACATCCAGCGCTTCGGCATCCATAAAGACAATGCCGATATTCTCCAGAATGTGCATGGATGCTTCATGCAATTGTTCGAGTTGTTCGGGAGTGATCACTTCCAGTGGGGCAAAATTGTTTTCAATGCGGCGAAAGGGAATGTCTGCAAAGGGTGATCGCGCTCGACGGACTCGGCGTGCGGCACGTCGTTCGGCGGAAGAAGTGGGCGTCATACAGTCCTCGGTTGGAGTGAGCGTAGGCGAGTGACCGCGAGAGATAACGCTGCGTAGGCTGCGCTAGCCGCCATCTGCTATCCGTGTTCGGCGGAGAGCGTACGCAAGCGGTTATGATGCTCTTATTATACTGTAGACGCTAGCTCCCAAGCAATTGCCTGCTGAGCAGGGTTGGGCGGCCCTTGGAGGAGTGACAAAACTGCTCAAGCCGCCATCAACCCACTGTCGTTCATCGTCAGAGTGCCCAGGTTGTCAATTGATAAGTGCCGGCAGCGGTAAACATGCCGGCAAGTAGAGGTGCATTCCCGGCGAGCAGTTCGGAACAGAGCATCACCGGGCCAACGGCATTTAGGGGACTAGTGGCCTCATCTTGAAGCGTAATTTCGCCAGCTGGGCCCAGTAGCCAGCGCCGCAAACGCACACGACGATCCTGGGTGGTGAGGACACCGATTAACTGATTGCCTTCGCTCATCAGCTCGAAACGGCGGACAGCTAGATCCATCTCACCGCTATCCGCGCTCAGCTGCAATCCAGCGGCAGTATTGTTGAGTTGCCAACTCAACAGGCGCAAGTTCCCATTGCGATTGCGCAGTGCCAAGATCAATCCGCCCTGTTCCGTGCCGACGGCTTGGAAGTGCGTTGCTTCGCTGGTCAGCTGCTGCGCACTCCAGAGCTGCAAGTGACCTGCCGCCGTGACTCGCCAAAGTTGTAATCGCAATTGCTTCGTCTCCGTGCGGGCGATGAGCGCAAAGCGTGCTTCGTCTCCTTGCGGTGTGAGTTGGACAAGAGCCAAGTCACGCAAATGCTCGCTCACCACTTCTTGTTGCGCCAATGGCGTAAAAGAGGCATCCTCCTCTAAGCGCCAGCTCGTTAGGCGTAGTTGTCGATTTTGCGTTAAGCACGCCGTGACCAACAGATCCTCACTGAGGGCGGCAATTTTTACCGAGCGGATCGGCGCAGCCTCGGCGTGATGCTCCCCGGCGCGGTAGATCGCCCCTGTATTGCTGATCGACCAACTGACCAAGACCAGTTGCTGGGTGAGCGAACGATAGGCCACCACAAACTTATGGGCCCGCGCCATGTCCAATTGCGCAACGCGGTCGCTTTGTGTACCGCTCGTCCCGGTTTGGATCACCGCGCCATCTGCGCTCACGCGCCAACTCGCCAGTTCGAGCCCATGATCGGCTGTCCGTATGGCCGTGATTACCTGACGGCTACGATATTTTTTGCTCACACAATTCTTGATGTGGTGATACATGCGGCTTTCGCCAATCTGCTGAAGCGCGCCGGGCGTTGGCCGGTCTTGATACAGCGCGCTATCGTTGCTGATTAGCTGCGTCAGATTGCGTTGGAGGTGACTCTGCCACTCACTGAATAAAGTAGAGACTCGAACGCGGGTATCAACTGGGCGCGTGGATGGGGTAGCCCACTGCCACTGGGAAAGTGGGGAAGCGATCATATACGGATTCCTTCATCATTGAATAAAATCACGAAAGCCATAAAACAATAGGTTAGCTCGATATATCTGATATAAGCGTTAGAAACAATATAGAACTGGGATACTAGAGAACTAACAAGTTAATCCATCTTACTTACATGGTTAAGCCAACAAGGGACAGGCTACATGATAGGTAAGCAACAAGTCAGCGAGCGCCGCGGTGATCGATTGCTGGGTCTGTTGCTCGAATGGCAACCAATCGCCCGTGGGATCAACCTCTAGAAAGACCACTTCGCCCTTGGGGGTCAAGCGCAGATGTAAGAGTCCATAGACCAATCCCAACTGCTGCATGAGCGTATGTAACTGGTTCGCCAGCCCAGCCGGCAAGGTATAGGCCATTCCGCTGCTCAACGGGTTTTCGCTGGTTGGCTGATTCATCGGCACCAGCTGCGCAAACATGGTTTCGCCCACTGCAACCACCCATAAATCCGCTTTGGCCGGGATATCTTCCTGAAAGAGCACTGGTGCATAACAGACGTTGTCGAGCAAGGCCAATTGCTGCGGCTGCAGTAAGCGCGCTTCATGCCAACGCTGGGTGTTGGCGGAAAATGCCTGATAGCGCGTGCGCTCGATCCCATGGGTTTGCACAAAAGCCCGGGCCCGTATGGGGTTGTTGGTAATTAGGGTGGCCGGAATGGGCAATCCAACAGCCTGCGCCAATTTGAGCTGGAGCGGTTTACGCACTGCGGTTTCACAGCGCAACGGATGGTTGATCCACTGTGCATCGAGGGCCAACCACAGGCCCGTCAGCGCTGCTTGGCACTCGGTGTAAGCAAAAGAGCGGTAGACTTGGTCGGTCAATTCTGGGTGCAAAACAAAGGAACGCGGCTGACGCCACCAAACAACTGTACAAGTCGTCAGATCCAGCTCCCGTTCGTAATTTGAGACCACACTTTCATGCTGACCCGCATCACTCATAAAGTTGAGCGCAACCTGGGCCTGCTGCGGGAATTGAGCGAGATCCAATTCGATGATATCGTCTGTCTGTTCTGCCAACTTGGTACGTACCGCCTGAGCATGGGCATCTTGCTGGGGCGCCACAATTAAGATCATCTTCTGCTCCTTGCTCGGTTTGCCTCGCCAATAACTTCGCCGATGCCGCGCATTTGCTTTATAATTGGAAAGTTCAAAGAATCATCATTGTTTTGTTGATCCTGAACCTGCGAATCTAGTTGGTTCGAAGGCAACTGCTGCTTGCAACATTGCTCACTAGCAGCCAACGTAAACAGGTGATGTCACTAAAACGATGATAGCCTGTTCGCGTTGAACAACCGTTGATCGTTCCGCCCTAGATTCAACAGATATATGGGTGTCGTGCACCGCTGGCAACGACACCGCCATATCGCCTTGCCAGCGGTGCATCTGCTCTGGCTGTTGCGTAAGTATCTCAAAATCGCTGGGCTTTGCTGGATAGACCAGCAGAGCAGCCTCAGGCTATGGCTGATTTTGAGACTCCTAGTACGATAGATGACCCTAGAAATCTTGCTGCTGGGCCAACCCCAGCTCCGGCTCAACGGCCAATTGATCACTCAGATCAATGCCAATAAAGCGTTGGCCCTGCTTTATTACCTGGCAACGACGCAGCGCCCCCATTCTCGCCAATGGTTGGCGGGCCTGCTCTGGTCAGAATTGCCTGAAGAATCGGCACGCCGCAATTTGCGGGTGGAGCTCAACCGCTTGCGCAATGTCTTTCACGATTACGTGATCGGCGAGCGCGAGAGTTTATATTTCAACCAGCAGCTACCCTTTCAACTGGATCTAGCTTGCTTTGAAGCCGTGTTGCAGACCCCCGAAGCCCCAGCCGAGCGATTACGCACAGCGATCGACCTCTATCGGGGCGATTTTTTGGAAGATTTCCACGTGCGTGAGGCTGCCCTCTTCGAAGAGTGGCAACTCAGCGAACAAGAACGCCTGCGGCAAGCCCTCCAGCAATTGACCACTCGCTTGGTCAATCTGGACATGCAAAACAAAAATTATGCCTCGGCCATTGAGTATGCCAATCGGCTCTTGTTGCGCAGCCCCTGGTATGAGGAAGCGCATCAACAGTTGATGCAGCTTTATGCGCTCACTGGTCAACGGAGCATGGCCTTGGCGCAATATGAGCGCTGCTGCCAGGCGCTCGAAGAAGAATATGGCGTTCCCCCCTCCGATGAGACCAACGACCTGTATGATCGTATCCTCAGCGGCGAGATCGGGCCAGACCCGGCCACAGAACCAAGCAGCCTGCTCTCTATGGCGCCTCGTCCGGTCACGCCGCCATTCCAAGCACCGGCCCAGCTCTTACATTTTGTTGGTCGAGAAGCTGAACTGGCCGAACTGCAAGCTGCGGTACTGCAAGCCGATGTTGGCTCCTGCATTGCACTGGTTGGTATGGGCGGGATCGGCAAGTCGACATTGGCGAGCCAGGTGGCTCATCTCTTGCGCGGTGAATTTCCCGATGGCGTCCTTTGGGCCAATGTCGCCACGAGCGATCCGATCGATGTGTTGGGGCACTGGGCACGGGCACTGGGGTACGATTTCAGCACGCTGGGGGATGTGGAAAATCGGGCCGCTGCGTTGCGCAGTGTATTGGCCGACAAACGGATCTTACTGATCTTGGATGATGTGCGCAGTGTGGCTCGCACACGACCCTTGCTCGTTGGGGGAAGTCAGTGCATTACGTTGCTCACGACGCGCGATCTCGACATCGCCTATGCATTGAACGCTCATCCGCACCGACTTGGTGAATTGGATCACCAGGCCAGTTTGCGCTTGTTGGCCCGGATTCTGACTGAGGAGCGGGTCAAGGCTGAATTGGCGGCAGCTGAAGCCATCTGCGAGCTGCTGCAACATCTGCCCTTGGCGGTTGAAATCACTGCCCAGCGGCTGGCTTCGCGCCCACGTCGCCGCCTGGCCGATATGGCCGAACGGCTGCGCCACGTCGGCGAGCGGCTGGATCTTTCGATCAGCGACCGGGCCGTACGCACCTCGTTTCAAGTTAGTTGGGAATCGCTCGATGGGAATCAACGCCGCGTCTTTGCCCTGCTCGGCGTCTTTGAGGGGCGCTCCTTCACCGCAGCGGCCCTGGCCCATATTGCGGGACTGGATATCTACACCGCCGAGGATCGCCTCTTTGCGCTGACGGCGCTCTCCTTGGTGAGTGAAGAGGGTGAGGAGCGCTATCGTCAACATCCCCTGTTGGCCGACTTTGCCAATGAGCAACTGGGCGAAAATACGTTGCCCCAGGTTGATATGGCCTTGTATTATCAGCGTTTTGCTGAAACTAACCGGACCAATTACCTGGCGCTACGCCCAGAGTGGGAAAATCTCATGGCTGGGATCAAGATTGCCCACCAGTTGCAGCAATGGCCACTTGTATTGACTTATGCAGAAACGTTGACACAGGCGTGGTTTGTGCGAGCACGCTATACGCAAGCTCGCCAGGGGTATGCCTTGGCCTACGAAGCTGCTCGTGCGCTGGATGATGAGGCCAATCAAGCGGCGGTGTTGTTGAGCTGGGGTCAAGCTTGTTTGGAGCAGAATGATTATGACGAAGCCAAGGCCAAGCTCAGTGAATGTTTAACTCGCTACGAGTTGCTTGAGGAAGAGCCTGGCATTGCCAACGCAGCCTTTCTGTTAGGGCGCATTGCTGTAGAACAAGCTGATTATCCCGCAGCGGAGCGCTATCTTGCCTTAAGCCACCAGTTGCGTACCGAGCTCAACGATCAGAGTGCAGTAGCGGCGACTCTCTACCAGCAAGGGCTCTTGGCCTATCGTCTCGGTAATTATGCCCAAGCCGAAGCGTTGACCAGCCAAGCCTTAATCCTCCAAGAGCAGATAGATGATCTAGCTGGCTCGCTGCCCACGCTGCGACTGCTCGCTGATATCGCTGTCGAGCTGGAAGACTATCCCCTGGCCGAAGAGCGGCTGAATCGCTGTTTACACCTGGCCGAACAACTGCAAGATCGCAGCGAATTGACCGCAACGTATTATGGGTTGGCCATGATCAGCCGCTTTTTAGGCAAACAAGCCGAGACCGAGCGCTATATTATCCATGCCCTCGAGTTGAGCGAGTGGATGGGCAACCGGCAATATCAAGCGATGGCGCTCTATGAACAATTTCTCTTCTATGGTGAGACAGGGAATGCGGACGCTGCCTTGCAAGCCGGTTCAAAGAGCCTGAAGCTGTTTAAGATGCTGGGCGACCACTTTAATTTGGTCTATGTGCTGCACAAACTTGCTCTTTTTTTAGGTGACCAAGGCCAGCTTCAAGAGGCGATCCGTTTACTGGAAGAAGCCCTCGAGCTGGCCTTGAAACTCGGACATTCCTTAACAGAGAAGATCCGGGAGTTTTTGAGACGTTACAAAGATCGTGATCGTACTGAGTGACGCCTCACTACGAATGCAGGTTGCCGCCGGGAGGGCCTTCGACCGCCCAACCACCTGCCGTAAGCAGTGACCCCCAGATGTCTGCCGGCACCACAAAGACGGGATCATTATTCCCTCTTGTCTGTGTGCCTGCCATTCTGATAGCATCGTGCCACAAACCGGTTTCGCCCTGGTTCCCCGGCCCCGCAGGTAATTCTGGTAAGGGTTTGGCTTTGGCCATGAGCATCTCCGCATAACACTCGAATTGCTGGTAAAGCGCATCTAAAGGCTGATCAGCGCTCAATTCACTGCTCCATAGCTGTGCCAAATCTTGCTTGGAGCGTGGTAGCAATTTCCCCAAAAATTGATCCTGCAAGATCAGATCCACCACCTCTTCATCTAGCGTTTTAATCAACTCTTGGGTACGGATCGGGTCTGCTGTAGGTCCTAGTTGGAGTGTAGCCGGTGCCCCCCGCTCGTTAAAGAGCTCTTGCCAGTGGGACTGGAGTTTCGCTAAACTCTCGGCAAAGTAGCTGCCCTTTTTGCCTTGATCCGGCGCTCTCATGCGCCGCAAGGTGCCGAAATAGCTGTGTGGGCGAACGGCCGATATTGGGTGTTCGTCGTCCATCTGGGTGAATTCGCTGACAGGATCGTCGGTCACCAAGCCCATAAAACTGAGGGCAATTACCGGGCCAGCGATCAAGCAGCCGTAGATGTCGGCGAAAATTTCTTCCAACCAGAGGTTAAACCAGTCGGGCTGACGGGCATACCGGCTATAGAGCGTAGCGGAGAAGCGACTGTCGGCAAAGCGCCCGTTGCGAACTCGTCCATCGCGGAAGACATAGTGCCCCACCTCGTGCGGAATGGCCAGCAGGTCGCGTGGGTTTCTGATTGCGCTCACGGGAATGCCAATCAAGAAGACAGGCCCATAGGGAATGAGGCGCACATTGACCGACTTTTGGAAGTAGGTGACGACGGTAGTATCCGAATCGACCAAGCGGTGCTCAAGCGCAGGCAATAAAGCTTGATAGGCCAGTTGGTCCGCCAGGGCTAAAGTTTTGCGTGCCGCGGGCGGGCCATTATGCGGCATTCGTTGTTGGATGGCCCGCACCAAAACATCCAGATCGTAGCTGATCTGATCGATGGTGGTGCGAAAGACATAATCCCACGGATATTCGGCGGAAGGTTCCAGCCGATACGTCGGCTCATCTCCTAAGCCCTTTAGGAAAAAGTTCATCTGGCTTTCGCCAAAGTTTTCTAGATTAGCGAGTAACTGTGTCAACGTTACCTGCCGCTCGATCTGCGGTTGTGATTGCGTTTTTAGATTCGTTTGCCAATAAGCTATGTGCTCTTTGAGTGCCATCCAGCGGTTTTTCCAGACAGCCTGTTCAAGGGTTTTGGGGCTCATCTTAGTCTCCTTCGTGCAATGGTGATGGGGGTTTGACCATAAGCAATCATCAGTCATGGTGCCCGGTTAGGATAATAGAACGACGTTGAACAAACGTTGAACGAAGCTAAAAGTTAGTAGAAAAAATGAAGATAGTCGATTTCTTTAAAACAATTTGGTAGACCGTTCGCAGGCTGATATACTACCCTTGCACGAGCCTTGGCTGGAGGTCGATTTGTTCAGGAGAGACCCTCCTGGATCTGATTAGGTGCTGCATAAGTCGCGTATTCACCGTCCTGCCAACAATAGATATTACCCTGCTTTTTCATCAGAAACCGAATAGTTATGAATCAAAACGCAACGATTAACAGCCCAGTCATGGTGGCCAGTGAAAATGGCCGATATGGCCTGCTGGCTGCTATGGAATTGCTCCGCGCTGGCCGGAGCGCCATTGATGCTGTTGAAGCTGCTTGTCGGGTCGTTGAAGACGATCCCAATGATCATAGCGTAGGCTACGGTGGCGTCCCTAATTTGCTCGGTGATGTAGAGTTGGATGCCAGCTTGATGGATGGGCGAACTTTGCACTCCGGCGCGGTGGCCGCTGTTCGCGGCTATGCAAACCCGATCACTTTGGCGCGCCGCGTTATGGAAGAGTTGCCCCACGTGTTGTTGGTTGGGCGTGGTGCCGAACAATTTGCCGCAGAGCTAAAACAAGCGCCAGCCAATCAACTTACGGAAGAGGCCCTAGCCATTTGGGGCCAGCGTTTTCATGAGCGCAATGTTACAATAGGAACGACGGAAAACTTACGAGAAAAGGCGCGCATTCTTTGTGAACCCGTGCAATTACGCGACCGCAAGCCTAATCCTGCGAAAGATGGTCGGCTGGGGACGGTCAATTTCTTGGCCATCGACCAGGCGGGCAACATGGCATCTGCCGTCAGCACCAGTGGCATCGCCTGGAAATATCCCGGGCGCGTGGGCGACAGTCCGATCATTGGGGCGGGGAATTATTGCGACAACCGTTATGGCGCCGTGGCTTGTACTGGTATGGGCGAATTAGCAATTCGGGCTTCAACCGCGCGCAGTGTTATCCTTTACCTGAAACAGGGCAAATCCATCCACGAAGCGGGCTTGGAGGCCTTGCGCGATATCTATGCTCTGGATCATATCTATGACCGCCGGATGAATTTTATCGTGCTCACGCCGAACGGTGACCATGCTGGTTTCACTACCGTACCGGGTAGCCAGTATCTGTATATGACCGCAGCAATGGACGAGCCACAACTCAATGGGCGAACGCCCTTAGAAGCTTAGTGATCAGATAACGTTAGAGCGAAGATGGCGACAATTGTCAAGATGCCCCAGTTGGGGGAGAGTGTGGTCGAAGGGACCGTGGCGCGCTGGCTCAAAGCGCCGGGCGATCCAGTCGACAAACTCGAGCCGCTGCTCGAAATCAGTACCGACAAAATTGATACGGAAGTGCCCGCGCCAGCCAGCGGAACGTTGCTGGAAATTGTGGTGCCGGAGGGCGCAACGGTGCGGGCAGGCTCGGTTCTGGCCTATATTGGCGCTCCAGGGGAAACGCTCCCCAGTGCTCCCGCTGGTTCTGATGCCTCACCTAAAAAGGTTGACACACCTGTCGTAACTGCTACTCCGGCCCCAGCTTCGGACGAGAAGCCGAGTGGCCGTGCATTTATCAGTCCCGTGGTAGGGCGCATTGCGGCCGAGCATCAAGTGGATCTGGCCGAAGTACAAGGCAGCGGATTAGGTGGGCGCATCACCAAGAAGGATATACTGGCCCATCTTGCTCGCAAGACTGTGCCAGTTACTAAACCAGCCGCCGCGTCGGTACCAGCTGAACCAGCCATCCAAGAGTCTTGGTCGGCACCCAGCAGCGACGAATTCCTGGAGCCGCTTACGGCTATGCGCCGCGCAATTGCGCACCACATGGTGCAGAGTGTGCAGACCAGTCCACATGTCACCACGATCTTTGAGGCCGATTTGACGGCGGTGGTCCAGCATCGCGAAGCGCATAAGGCTGAATTTGCCGCCAAAGGCGTTCAACTGACCTACACCCCCTATTTTGTGGCGGCGGCGGTTGCCGGGTTGAAAGCTGTGCCTCAGGTGAATAGCCGCTTTAGTGAGCAAGGATTGATTTACCGGCGGCGGATCCACATTGGTATCGCAGTCGCCTTAACCAATGGGCTGGTCGTTCCTGTCATCCAAGATGCTGACGAGAAGAATCTTCAAGGATTGGCGCGGGCCGTGAATGAGTTGTCTGGCCGAGCCCGCAACGGCTCGTTGGGGCCCGATGCGCTACAAGGCGGCACCTTTACCATCACCAATCATGGTGTGAGCGGCAGCTTGGCGGGAACGCCGATCATCAACCAGCCGCAAACTGGGATCTTGGGCATTGGGGCGATCAGCAAACGGCCGGTGGTGCGCAGCAGTAGCAATTCGCTCTTGCCCAGCGCCGACGATGCCATTGTGATTCGCCCAATGTGTTATTTGAGCTTTAGCTTTGACCATCGCGTTTTGGATGGCGCACAGGCCGATGCATTTTTGACCGTTGTAAAAGAGACGTTAGAGAATTGGGAAGCATAGGTGGCTGAGCCTGGAATACCAAGCTTCCCAACTTCAGAGGAGAAATTATGGCAGCGTATGATTATGATGTAGTCGTTTTAGGGAGTGGCCCTGGTGGTTATGTGGCGGCAATTCGCGCCGCACAATTGGGCCTCAAGACTGCGATCGTTGAACGCGAAAATTTGGGTGGCGTCTGCTTAAATTGGGGTTGTATTCCCAAAAAAGCGCTGTTGAAGAATGCGGACGTGCTTGAGACATTAGCATCCGCCGCCGAGTATGGCTTTAGCTTTGAAAATCTGCAAGTCGATTTTGGGAGTGCGATCAAGCGCAGCTTGGATATTGTCGGGCGACAGACCAAAGGCGTGGCCTTTTTGATGCGCAAGAACAAGATCGATGTGCTCGAAGGGCAGGGTGTTTTTACGGACCCCCACACCATTCAAGTGACCCCAGCTGAGATCAATCCCAAGGCACAAGCTCGCACCGTTACCGCGGCCAACATTATTGTGGCCACCGGTGCACGGGCCCGCACGCTGCCCAATGTGGAAGTGGATGGCGAGCGGATCATGGTCTCGCGGCATGCCATTCGTTTGGCCGAAAAGCCCAAATCGCTCTTGGTGGTAGGGGCTGGCCCCATTGGCATGGAGTTAGGCTATTTCTATCGAGCGTATGGCACCGAAGTCACTATTGTCGAAATGCTCGACCAAGTCTTGCCGTTGGAAGATCCAGAATGCGCTGCCGAAGTGGCGAAAGCCTTCAAGAAAAAGGGTTTCAACATCTACACCGGCACCCGCACCGAAGCGTTTGAAGTGGGCAAAGATAGCGTCAAAGTCACCCTGAAGAATCTGAAGGATGAGAAGACGGAGACCATCGAAGTCGAACGGGTGTTGATTTCAATTGGGATTGTGCCCAATACCGAAAACATTGGTTTGGACAAGGCTGGCGTGCAATTGGGCAAGGGCGGCGTTGTGCAGATCGACGCCAACATGCGCACCAATGTGCCGCACATCTATTCGATTGGTGATTGCACCGGTAAATTGGCCTTGGCTCATGTGGCCAGCGCTCAAGCCATCGTCGCTGCCGAGACCATTGCCGGCGTGCAGACATTGCCCATCGCCGATGAGCGCTATCAATTTATGCCGCGCTGCACCTATTGCAAACCGGAAGTCGCCAGTCTCGGTCTGACCGAAGCCCAGGCCAAGGCCGCGGGCCACGAAGTGAAGGTTGGGAAATTCCCCTTCATGCCCAATGGGAAGGCCCAAGCCATCAACGAGCGTGATGGTTTCATCAAACTCGTAGTTGATGCGAAATATGGCGAAATTTTGGGTGCCCACTTGGTCGGCCCCGAAGTGACCGAATTGTTGCCTGAACTAAGTTTGGCCCAGTTCATGGAGATCACCCCCGCCGAGATAGCCCGCAATGTCCATGCCCACCCAACACTGAGCGAGGTGATCATGGAGGCGGCGCACGTTGTCGAAGGCCACGCCATTCATATTTAGGGCTTGATAGTGCAAACGTTTGGGAGTATGGGGATTGAATTTTCGTGTGCAACGAATCTCAATCCCGGCTCCCAGTCGTAGCGCTTGATGCACGTATTTCCAGTGTGGTGACTAGCACAGACTATGAGTAATGTCGAAAGTTATGCCACCAAGAGCTTTGCGGTGGATATTGATGTCCGATTTGCCGAGACCGATTCGATGGGCGTTGTCCATCATGCCGCGTATGTGGTCTGGTTTGAGGTTGGTCGGGTCGCTTTGATGAAAGCGGTGGGGATGCCCTACACGGAGATCGCTGCGGGTGGTCACCATTTTGCAGTAACTGGGATCCATGCAGAATACCGTGCTTCGGCCCGGTTTGGCGATACTATCCGCATTCTGACGCGAATCGAAGAGCTACGCAGCCGGCAGATCAAATTTGGTTACGAGTTGCGTAAGCTCTCCGACAACACGATCGTTGCAACTGGCGTAAGCGAACATATTTGTGTAGACTTATCGGGCCGGATGGCAAAAATTCCCCCCGAAGTCGCTACCCGGTTGATCCAAGGTGCCAACAATCTGCCCGCCCAAAGCGAATAGGAACCCCTCATAGGCTGTACTTTCCGAGCAAGACGACATTGTGCCGGAAGTGTCTTTTCTGCATCAAAGGCAGCAACCATGATTCACGTTGAACAACATGGCCCAGTAATCGCAATTCGGATGGCGCGAGCCTTTCTAGGACGGCCGCTCTGCTGGGTAACCGCCTACTGGATCGACGGCTTGTTGGTAGACACTGGCCCCAGTATTGCTGCCCCGCAATTGCTGAGCGTATTGCGCCGTTTCCCTGTAAAGCAAGTGGTACTTACCCACAGCCATGAAGCGCAAATTGGTGGGTTGGCTGCGCTGCGTCAGCAGTTCCCCAATGTGCAAATCTATGCCTCGGCACGGGCGATTCCTTATTTAACCGAGCCAGTGCGCATCAAAATGCAACTGTACCGCCGCATGCTCTGGGGGGTCCCTGCGCCAATCAGCGGCGTCACTACGCTGGACGAAGCCAACAACGTGCTGCACACGGATCAATACACCTTCCGTGTGATTGAGACCCCAGGCCATACCGTTGACCATATCGCCCTCTTTGAGCCCACGCACCGCTGGATCTTTAGCGGGGACACGTTTACGTATGGTCGCGAAGAGACATGGGTCCCCGAAGCCGATTTGTTTGGGGTGATCAGCAGCCTGCGCACGTTGGATAGTCTGCACCCAGAGCGGGTGTTTGCTAGCGATGGCCGTGTCAGCCGCACCCCGCGACCGGAATTGCACCAGAAGATCGGCGAGCTGATCCGCTTGACGCGTGAGGTTGCTAAGTATGATGCAGCAGGTTTGAATGTGACCGAGATGGCAACACGCCTGTTTGGCAAAGAACCCTTAATCCATTTTTGGAGTTTGGGCCATTGCTCAGTCGCCAATTTAATCGAAGCCTGCCGAAGTTATAATGCGTTATTCGCCCCATTGGACGACGAACAACCACCCCTGCCCCCAGTTACGTCGGAGGATGAAGAGATCGATACATCCGACTCGTCGACCAATCTCTCCGCGGATTGGGGCGATCTGATCCGCTAATTTGATACGACCCGGTGCCCGCCCACCCGCGAGGCGACGCTTGTTACCCACGGAAAATCAACCATCATGAAGATTTTGATCACCGGTGGAGCCGGATTTATCGGTAGCCATCTCGCCAATACCCTGCATACCAACGGCCATTACGTCCGCGTGCTGGATGATCTCAGCAGTGGTGACCCCACCAACTTGCTACCCGGTATCAACTTTACACGCGGGGATGTTCGCGATCTGCCGAAGTTATGGACGTTGCTCCAAGGGGTCGAGGTGGTCTATCACCTAGCTGCACGGGTGAGTGTGCCGGCTTCTGTACTTTACCCGCGTGAATATAATGATGTCAACGTCGGGGGGACGGTTGTTTTGCTCGAAGCTTGCCGTGATGTTGGCGTGCGGCGGGTCATTCTGGCGAGCAGTGCTACGGTTTATGGGAATCAGCCTCATCACTTGGTGAATGAAACCATGTTGCCTCAGCCAGCAGTGCCCTACGCGGTGAGCAAAGTTGCCGCTGAACAATATCTCTTTAATCTAGGTCAACTGAGTGGATTTGAAACCGTGGCGTTACGTATTTTTAATGCTTATGGGCCAGGCCAACCGCTACCGCCCGTTCATGCACCGGTGATTCCGCAGTTTATGCAGCAAATCCTCGGTCACGGCTCGGTTATCCTGAATGGCGATGGCACGCAGACGCGTGACTTTGTCTATGTGGATGATGTGGTCACAGCATTGAGTCGGGCAGCAGAGGCAACTGGCGTGGATGGCCAGATCATCAACGTGGGGAGCGGCGAAGAGACCGCGCTCCAGGATCTGATTACGGAGATTGCTACCGCTGTGGGCGAGAAGGCCAGCGTCTTACACAACCGAGAGGCCTCGGGTGGTATCCGGCGATTGGTGGCAGACCTCACCAAGGCTGAACAGCTATTAGACTATCGCCCTTCCACACAGCTCGCTGCTGGATTGCGCAAGTTGATTGCTCAAGATCCGCGTTTCCAGCGTGCGGATCGCGTTGCCAATACCACGGCTGCGTTAGAAGCTGCTAGCACGGTGAGCCAGTAGGTCGGATGATGAACAATCGATCACGAGCGATTGTGTGGGGTGTGGCGCTGCTTTTTGTCTGCGCTACCATCGCCTGTCAACTGGGTGGACGGCCGGCCCTCAATCTTTATCTGAGTGCCAACCAAGATCAACTAACGAAGCCATATAGCATCAGCGAGAATCCGGTCCGGTTTGTTGTACAGCCAGGAACGCCAGCACGTTTGGTTGGCCAACAGCTGCACGAGGCCGGCTTGATCGCGGATGAACTGTTGTTTGAGGCTTATGTGCGGGTGAACGGCTTGGATGCCCGCCTCAACGCGGGTACCTTCATCCTGACCCCGTCGATGAATCTCATTGAAATTGTCGAGACGTTGCAACATGCTGAAGCTGCTGCTGTAACCATCACAATTCCTGAGGGCTGGCGGGTTGAGCAGATTGCGGATTACCTCGCTGCGGCCAACTTGTTCGAGGACAATCCTCCCGCCTTAGACGAATATCGCCAACGCGTGCTCACGAGTGATCTGACCGATCTTGACGTGTCGCGTTATAGCTTTTTGCAGGATCGACCTGCCGGTGTGAGCCTGGAGGGCTATCTCTTCCCCGATACCTACGAAATTCCCGCAGAATTACCCGAAGCGACCGATTTGCTGGAACGCCAACTCGAGAACTTCCGGGCACGCGTGATCCCGCTCTATGAGGCCGCCGTTGCCGCCGGTCACACGCAGTTGAGCCTCTACGAGGTGTTGACCATTGCGAGTATTGTTGAACGCGAGGCTGTGGTGCCGGCTGAGCGTCCTGATATTGCTGCAGTTTACTTGAATCGGCTCAAAGTGGGGATGCGTCTCGAGGCAGATCCAACTGTGCAATATGCAATGGGCTACCAGCCAGATCGGCAACAGTGGTGGAAGACACCCGTATTTCTGGAGGAGTACAGCAGCGTTGACAGCCCCTACAATACCTATCTATATGGGGGGATGCCGCCAGGACCCATCTGCAACCCTGGCCTGAGCAGCATCGAAGCTGTCTTAAACCCGGCGCAGCATGATTACATCTATTTTGTTGCCCTGCCAGATGGCAGTGGGGCCCACGTCTTCGCGGATAATTTTGAGGAACACGCCGAAAATGTGCGACGCTATTTGCAAGGGGAATAGGCGTCACCCGGCTGCCTATTCGGCCTCTTCTTCTTTTGCATAGATTTTGGGGTCGCGACCGTAGATCGTCGTGGCCTCCAG
>CAZMRA010000097.1:0-12637 GCA_964568485.1 uncultured Caldilineaceae bacterium
AGTGTCGTCGCCCTGATTTTTCTGATGCCAACCTTGTGGATGCTCAGTACTTCACTCAAGGCAGATGGACAAGTCTTTGCTTACCCGCCGCGCTTTCTGCCTGACCCAATTCTGTGGAGCAACTATCCAGAGGCGATTCAAAAATTCCCCTTCTTTCTCTATCTGCGCAATTCGGTCATTGTCACTGCCCTCTCAACATTCGGCACCGTCCTCTCGGCTAGTTTGTGCGCCTTTGGCTTTGCCCGTCGCCGCTTCCCCGAACGTGAGCTGCTCTTTGGCATTCTCCTTTCGACCATGATGTTGCCGTCGATCGTGACCTTGATCCCCACGTTTGTACTCTTTAGCAAGGTGGGCTGGGTCAATACATTTTGGCCTTTGACGATCCCTTCTTTCTTTGGCGGCGGTGCATTTAATATCTTCCTTTTACGCCAATTTTATCGCACATTACCTTACGATTATGACGAAGCCGCCTATATTGACGGCGCTTCAAGTTTACGTGTCTGGTGGGAGCTGATTTTGCCTTTTTCTAAGGCCCCATTAGCTGTGATCACGGTCTTTACCATTTTGGGAAGCTGGAATGATTTCCTCGGGCCATTGCTCTATATGAATAAACCCGAGATGCGTACCTTAGCGCTTGGTCTGCAATTTTTCCGCGACCAATTTGTTACGCAATGGGGCTATTTGATGGCTGCCTCCACCCTGACGTTGTTGCCGGTGTTGGCTCTCTTTGCGGTAGCGCAACGCTATTTCATGGAGGGCATCTTGTTGACCGGGCTCTCAGGGCGTTGATGTTGGTAACTACTGTTTGTTCAAACAACAAAGGATTTAAGGAATGCAATCGAGAATTGAACAGCCCAAAGTCGAGCGTGCGCTCTATGGGGCAGCCGCGGCTGCCGAATTCAAGGGTGTCCTGCCGATGCCCTTTCCGCGCACCATGGGGCCCAATGCTTTGCGCTATTTGCAGGAAGTGGTCGAGAGCGGCCTCACCGTGGATATGATGGGGCGCTTTGAAAAGGCATTTGCCGCAGAGCTCGGTGTGAAGCATTGCATCGCTACCCCAGGCTGCACCCCTGCATTGGCAACCTTGGCCGCGGCTTTTTCTTTTGCAGATGGTGACGAAATTATCGTCAGCCCAATTACCGATTTTGGCACCATCCAGGGCCTGTGCCTCGAGAACCTGATTCCGGTCTTCCCCGACACCGAGCCCGGCACCATCAACATGAGCGCAGCGACGATTGAACCCTGCATCACCGATCGCACGCGGGCAATTTTGGTGGTCCACAAAACCGGCTTGATCTGCGACATGGACGAGATCAACGCCCTGGCCAAGCGCTACAATTTGGTCGTTTACGAAGATTGCTGCCAGGCGGTCTTTGGGCAATACAAAGGCCGTTTGGCGGGCACCCTGGCGACTGCGGCTGGGTTTTCGTTTGATTCAGAAAAGACGCTCGGCGCCGATATGGGGGGCTGTGTGGTGACCAATGACGATGCGCTGGCTGAACGGCTGCGCTTTATCGGGCAGAGTCGCGGCGCCGCCAACCGGCCAGATTTTGGCCGCATTCACACCGAGTTGGGTTATGCCTTCCGCATGCCACAATGCACTGCGGCGATCTGCTTGGCTCAGCTTGAAATCATCCGTGAGCAAGTCTTGCATCGCGATCGTATGATCCGCCTGCTGACCAACTTGTTGGCCGAAATTCCGGGCATTATTCCGCTATCGATCCCGGAGTATGTCGATGTCTATTCGTGTTGGATGGCCGGGTTCAGCATCGATCCCGCCCAATTCACTTGTACAGCCGCTGAGTTCGCCGAGCAAGTCGCTACGGCGGGCATTCCCGGTGCCGGGCAAGGCAAATATTATCTGATGCCTGCCGCCTGTACCTTTTTGCAAGAACGAGCTGCCACGCAGACCTATCCCTTTTCCATGCCGCCGGCTTCACGCACCTATACCTATTCGGGCGACAATTGTCCAAATGCCCAAGCCTTCCTCGAGAATTTCATCCGCTGGTCCACCTTCTGCGAAAAATATCAACCGGCTGATTGCGAACTAGCCGCCAACATTGTGCGCAGCGTCGCCGAGCGCAACCGCCGCTAAGAGGAGAGATGATGAAGATTCAACCTACGGTTTGGAAACATGGCAAGCGCTGGGCCTATACCGTCACTTACGATGAGGCCATGTCCGAATTGTTTGATCATGTCGTGCCGCTGCACGAGGAATTGGGCATCCCTGGCCATCTGGAAGTGGTGGTCGGGCACATCGGCAAGGTGCGGGCGATTGGCAATTCGAGTTACAACGGCTATACCCACATGCCTGCCGAACAATTGCGCCAATTGATCGATCGCGGCTGGGGCGTGGGCAACCATTCGTGGACACACGGCATGGTCGAAGAGAACATCGACCTGGAGATCTATCAGGCCAAGACCGTGCTCGAGGAGGCGATTGGCCATCGGGTCACCAGTTATTGCGCCCCGGGCAGCAACGACAACATGACGCCGACCATCTTTGCCGCGCTGGAAGATGCGGGCTATCTCTGCGCTATGTCCGTCACCGACGACATCAACCTGCCCGATGGTGATCTCTGGTTCTTGAACCGGGCCAGCAATTTGCACAAAGCTTGGACGCC
This sequence comes from uncultured Caldilineaceae bacterium, assembly GCA_964568485.1. Taxonomy (GTDB): domain Bacteria; phylum Chloroflexota; class Anaerolineae; order Caldilineales; family Caldilineaceae; genus CFX5. The sequence continues at coordinate 2,625 of CAZMRA010000097.1, forward strand.
GCTCTTCTCGGCCTTTGATCCGTTCCATCGGCTGCACCAAGCCGCGGCTAAACAGGGCTGGGTGATCGACTATTGCCATTGCCCGTCGCCGCAGATTCCGCACGAAAGCAAAGATGTTTATATCGATGAGCATCGGGCGCGGTTGGAAACGGTCTTGTCGGTTGGCGGCAACGAGGTGTGGCCGTCCACCGCAGAAGAGATTGTCGATTACATCCTCTGCCGCCGTCACACACAGATCGAGCCTGTGGCCGGCGGTGGTGACGCGGTACAACTTGCGCTCGTCGATCTGCCCACGCCGGTGATGAGCCGTCAGGTGACCTTTGATATCGATGTTCCGCCCGAACTGCGCCGCAACCCCGTGCTAAGAGTCAACGGTCAACCACAACCAGCCACGCTGGTTTCGCTGACTACGGCCCGTGTCACGCTTGATTTGTCCCAACCTGTAGTGGTGAGCCTGGAAGGAAGCAGCCAATGAGAACTGTTCGTCTGGCAACGGCCAGCATTTTAATTGACCCGACCCCCAGTTTTCCCAGCCAATGCATCAGCCGCTCACTGGAGATGATCGATAAAGCGGGGGCAGCCAATGCCGATCTGATTCTGTTACCCGAGGAGCCAGATGTTGTCGGCTGCCCGCGTGAGCGCGAATCCGAACTGCCCGAGCCGATCCCCGGCGGGCCACTCTTTCAGCAATTTGCCGAGCGCGCCAAAGCCAATAACATTTACGTGGCTTATAGCCAGCGCGAACTCGACGGTGATCAAGTGTTTAACACCGGCGTAGTCATCGACCGCAACGGCGAATTGGTGGGCAAATATCGCAAAATGCATCTCGCTCCCGGCGAATTTGACGCGACCCTGCCCGGCAATCTCGGTTATCCGGTCTTCGAGTGCGATTTTGGCCGCGTGGCCATCGGCATCTGCATGGATATTCATTACCCCGAAATGTGGCGGATTTACGCGCTCAAGGGTGCGGATGTCTTGCTCTTCCCGACCATGTGCTTGGATTACACCGGCGATCACATTGAGTCGATTGTGAATGCGCGTGCTATCGACAATCAGGTATATCTGGTTTCATCGCACTTCATCCAATATCCATTCTTGTCAGGTCGATCGATGGGCCATTCGCGCATTGTCGATCCGTATGGCCGTACTCTGGCCGACACCTCACATCGACCGGGCTTGGCCTTTGCCGATGTCGATCTCGATGCTGGTTTTGAAACCTGGTACACCGGTGCCATGAAAGAGGAATTTCCCACGCTCAAGGAATGTTATCTGGGGATGCGGCGTCCAGATACTTATCACGAGATCATTGAATTAGAGCGTGAACAGCCGCGCTGGAAGATTCAAGGAAAGTAGCCATGCGAATCGGTTTGGTTGACCTTGATACCTCTCACCCCCAAAATTGGGTGCCGATTTTGCGAGATTTGGGGCATGACGTGGTCGGCGTATGGGATGGCGGTGGGGTGCATCCGCCTGGGTATGCCGACAAGTTTGCGGCCGAACACAATATCCCTACGGTTTTTGCAACGCTGGACGACATGGTCACTGCGGTCGATTGCGCCATTCTCCACAGCTGCAATTGGGATGAACATGTGGCGAAGGCGCGGCCCTTTATCGCGGCGAACAAAGCGGTGCTGCTGGACAAACCACTGGCCGGCAACTTGGCTGATCTGGAGCAAATCCGGCGCTGGGCCGACGCTGGTGAACGTATCGTTGGGGGATCTTCGCTGCGCTTTGCCGCCGAAATCAGCGCCTATTTGGCCCAGCCGGTAGCTGAACGGGGCACGCCCCACACTGTCTTTTGTGGCTGCGGCGTGGATGAGTTTAACTACGGCATTCACGCTTACTCCCTGCTGAGTGGCATTTTGGGGGGTGGCGTGAAAAGTGTGCGCCATCTGGGAGAGGAGGTGCAGCGGCGGGTTTTGGTCAACTGGCATGACGGCCGCAGCGGCGTGTTGGTGATTGGTCCCACTGCCAATTGGCTGCCGTTTTACGCCACGGTGGTCACTGAACGCCAAGTTAGCCATGTGGTGGCGGGCAGTGGTTCATCCACTCAGTTGTATCGCTCATTGCTCGAAGCTGTGCTGCCCTATCTGGCAGGTGAAACGGACACACCCCCGCTCCCCACAGCGGCCTGGTTGGAGCCGGAATGGTGCGCGTTGGCGGCGCGCTATTCGTGGCAGCATGGCGATTGCGAAGTGCTCCTAGCCGATTTGCCCGCACTCTTGAAGGATGATCCTGGCTACGACGGTAAGCAGTTCCAAGCAGGATATCGTAAAGCAAAGTATCCATGAGTAAACCTTCGGATGTGCGGGTTGAGTCGGTCCAGTTGATGTTACGCGACGAACGATTGGCCAATCCGCTTTATTTGAGCCGCGGGCCCATCACAGACATTACTTATGCGCAGGTGCAAGTGACCGTGCGCACACGGGCCGGCCACATCGGCCAAGGCACGGGCGCCATCTTGCTTTCGGATCTATGGGCTTTTCCGGATACAACCTATTCTCATCTGGAAAAAGATGCTGCCATGCGCACCTTGTGTGAGCGGTTGGCCGCGGTCTTGCGTACGGATGGTGAGTATAGCGATCCGCTGGTGAAGGGCTATGCGCTCGAAGCATTGCTGCCGGCCGTGATACGTGAAGTGGAAGCCGAATTGCCCTATCTGCGGCCTGGTTCATTGCCCTATTTGGCGGCACTGGTCTGTTATGCGCCCTTCGACGCCGCGTTGCACGATGGATGGGCGCGGGCATTGGGCGGCTCGGTTTACCGTTTTTATAGCGATGAATGGCTAAATGCTGATTTGGGCTATTATCTTGGCGATGCGTTTACGGGGAAATATCCCGCGGCATTTTTAGGACAGCGCCGCCCGTCGTTGGCGGTCCAGCATGTGGTCGGCCTGCATGATCAATTAACCGGGGCGTCATACCGCGAAAATGGCCCGCCCCAAGACCTCAGCGGCTGGATTCGGCGGGATGGCGTACGCAATTTTAAGCTCAAGCTTTTGGGCCAAGATCCGGTCAAGGATGCTCAGCAAATTAGCGCGGTGTACCAGACTGCGTTCGCCGCCAATCTGCCCACTGATCAGATCCATCTGGCCCTTGATGCCAATGAGGCTTGGGCGGAGCCGGCGGGTGTGCTGGCCATGTTGGACGTGCTGGAACGAGAAAATCCGGCGGCGTTGGCTGCTGTGGATTACATCGAGCAGCCCTTTGCTCGCGATCTGTCCAGCTATACCTTCACGCTGCATGAGCTGAGTGTGCGCAAACCGGTGATCATCGACGAGAGCTTGGATCGCCTAGAGAATTTGGCTCTCTTGGACGAGCAAGGTTGGTCAGGATTGGCGCTCAAGACCTGTAAAGGTCAGACGCATTCGCTGTTGGCCTACTGCTGGGGCAAGCAACATGGGTTGTTTCTCACGCTGCAAGATTTGACCAATCCTGGATTGGCGCTGGTCCATAGCGCCAATCTATGTGCAGCATTGGAGCTCTCCGTGCCCTATTTTGAGGGGAATTATCGGCAATTTATGCCCACTGCCTGTTTGGATGAGCAAGCGTTGTATCCAGAGTACTTTCGTGTAGTTGATGGAAGGCTTACGCTCCCCGCACGTGAGCCACTGGGCTTATATTGAACCACCGCTCAGGTTGGCCCACGAAGTTTTGCCTTCGTGGGCCAAGAGAGTAGGTGATGATTATAGTCTCAGTTGTTCCGTATCTTCATTCGTAATACGCTGGCAGCTTCTTCAGACTTTCCCACTGTTCGTGCTCATGACCAAAAATCACCAAATCGATCTGTTCCCGTTCTACCAGATCAAGTAATTTGTTTGTGCTGGCGCGAATCGCTTCTGCGTCCGGATTGCTCCCATCGTCTGCCAGGTCACGCACAAAGTGCTCGCGGAAGGGGACAGCATCAACCGTTAGCAGAACGGATCCGGTTTTCGGCAGCCGGACCAGCACCGATTGGTGGCCGGGAACATGGCCGCTGGTCTCAATCAATGCTAGCCCCGGAATCAGTTCTACGTCTCCATCCACAAGCTGAATACGCTCCAAGGGCTGATCCCATTCGGGGCGAAGGGCAGAAAATCGCGGATTGGTCGCCGCATCCAAATGATGCACCCGCTGAACAACATACCGCGCATTTGGGAAGGCCCCGTGTCTGCCGGCGTGATCGATATCATAGTGCGTCGAAATGATGGTATCAATGTCAGCCGGTTTTAAGCCGATCCTTGCCAACTGCTCGAGTACATCCTGCCCATTTTTGAAATCCGCTGCTTCTTCCGGAATGATCTCTGGAAGGCCGCTGTCGATCAGGATATTTTTGTCGTCAACCGTTTGCACCAGATAGCAAACAATCGGGATCTGGTACTGCGGCATGTCTCCAACTTGCATCAGATAAAGACGCTTCACGCCATTCTGGTTCATCATCTCACCCTCATCATCACTCTTCGAGACTATTAGAAAAGTGAACTTGGTTTGTCCTGTTACTGCTGCGGCTGGATTGCCAACTCCCGGCAGGGCAAGGCATGTTTTAGATGGTTCTTGGGGGATAGAACATGTATTCTATCATTGGGTGGCTATGATGGCAAGGAGCCAGCGGCAGAAGCCAATGTTCAATGGATGGTGGCGTCCTGCAATTGCCGCAATTTCCAGACAAACGAATCAGTGATTGGCTCAACCATGTCGTAGGTGATCGCCTGCCCAGCCGCTACATCCACCTTGAGCCGAGCCCCCGCCGAGAGGCCGAGGGGCAACAAACGTTCCTGCTGAGCGACGGTGGCTTTCTCACACGAACCAAGAATGGTGTAGCCACCACCGCCATCCAGAATTTCGCCCTCTTCAAGATTACGTTTGGCAACCGTCACACATTCGGCCATGGGCGTGGGCAGCGAGGAGGCAGTTGGCTGTCCGAGCAAGGCAGCATTGGCAATCGAGAACGGCGCTTCGATAGCAACCAGGTGATACGGCCGCCAGAGGGTATAGTTGTACTGATTGGCGCTGGCCGTCACGTAATAGCTCTGCAGATCCTCTTGAATAAATGGGTGGTCGGTGCGGATCACACAGAAAACGCCCATACCCAACCCATTCGGCAGCAGCGTTTTGCCATCTTCGGCGACACTATTGGCCAGTTCGACCACGCCGTGTTGGCTGAGCAACCCGCCTTCGGAGACCAAGCTGAAGCGTGCGGCGATCTCTTCAATATTGACCGAGGGCTCGTGCATGTTGCGTTTGTCGGGGACTAGGCCAGCGGCGTTGGCCAGCGCGGTCATTTCCACTTGGGCTTTGGTGCCATCGCGGAAGGAATTGTACATTTTGAGATTGATGTTGCGCCGCTGCATCATCTCGTCACTAAACCCATAGCGTTCCTGAACGCCATCGGGCGTGCCGCAAGGATCATCGGCGTACAAGATGGTCCCCCGCCCGGCTGCAACAATCTCGAAGCCCAGGGTGCGCGCCCATTCAATGATATTCATCGTGCAGCCAGGTTGATCGCCATCCACCTGCGTATAGACTACGCCTGCGCTATCCGCCAGCCGGCGCAGGATTGCCCCGACCGTAATGTCAGCCTCAACATTGACCATCACCACATGTTTGCGATTGAGAATGGCGTGATAGGCCATGCGCGCCCCAACTTCGGGGGATCCAGTCGCTTCGACCACGACGTCGATCTGCTCGCATTCGGTCACGAGTTGACCATCGGGCACGAGGGCACGTCCGCCGCGCCGCAGAATATCGTTTAATTCGTTCAGATTGTGAGCTATGCTCACGGCCTCGGCGGGTAAGCGTCCGGCTTGTGTATAGGCGCGGCGTCCACGTTCCAGATCCAACTCGGCGATGACGCTCACCTCCATGCCGCGCATTTGCGCCAATTGCGCGACCACACCGCTGCCAAATTTGCCAGTGCCAATCAGCCCGACGCGGATCGGCCGATTTTCCGCAGCCCGCTGCGCCAATAACGTACGAATCATTCGGTTCCTCCTGCAAAAGTTGGTTCAAGCTAGGGGTAGGTGCAACAGAGTCTACCATAGGGAAGGGCAATGCTCAATGGGCCCGCATGCTCTTTGTTGTAGGATGTTTGGCGCCCTCATCTTCATCAAGCTGGTTTAAGATGGGTTGACAAGGGTAGCAGAACGCAGTATAGTGAACTTCGAATAGCTCCCAAACCCCTACATTACCTTTCACAATTTCATAGTTCTCCCATCATTACAACCGCAGTGCGCATCATAAAGAGGAGGAACCCTGTATGAAGGCGTTGAGGTGTCGTACGTCGATCTCGTTGCTGCTTGTGTTGGTGTTACTTGTGTTATCCGCCTGTCAATCTGCCCCAGCGGATTCGACTGCACCCGTTGTGAGTAGTGGTGGTGAGGCCTCTGCTGCGGGTGAAGTGCCTCGAAATCGTACTTTGATCATTACCCCCTGGTTTTACGGTCCACTCTCCAATGTGGACAACTGGCAAATCTATCAGTCGGGCAATTCCAATCAACGCGAAGCCGGGAGCAAAACCGTCTTTGAGGCGTTGATGTACACGAATCTCAACACCGGGGAGTTGATTCCTTGGCAAGCTGAAAGCTTCGAATACAACGATGATTACACCGTAATCACGGTCAAATTGCGCCAGGGGGTGGAATGGTCCGATGGTATGCCTTTCACCTGTACCGATGTTAAATTCACCCTTGAGATGTTGCGTGATAATGCGCCGGAGCTCAATTATTCCTACATCTACGAGGAGTGGCTCGAAGGTGTTGAATGCACCGATGACCTGACCGCGGTGATCACGCTGACCAAACCGGGTCCCCGCTGGTTCCGCGATAATTTGGCGCTTGGTCACGAAAATCACCAGGTGATCTTGCCGGCACACATTTGGCAAGACAAAGATGTGACGACCTTCACTAATTTTGATCTTGAGCAGGGTTGGCCGATTGGCACCGGAGCCTACAAGCTGACCAATGTCAATGCGCAACAGTTAGTCTTTGATCGTCGCGACGATTGGTGGGGGGTGAAGACTGGCTTTATGGATATGCCCGCGCCCGAGCGGATTATCGTGATTCCGGTCAACAGTGATGAGTCGATGGGGCAGTTCCACATTGCCAATCAAGTGGATAGTGGGGAACCGCTGCAGCCTGGCACCTTTGCTGCAGTGACTGCGCGTAACCCCAATGTTCGCTCGTGGAACAATGAAGGCCCGGTGTGGGGTGCACCCGATGGCTGTGGCTACAATCTGGTTTTTAACAATGATCGCGAACCCTGGAATAGCCGCGATGTGCGTTTGGCGATTAACTATGCCATCGACCGATCCGAACTTTCATCGCTGGGTTACGAAAACGCCAATTATCCCATTGTGGTACCCTTCTCCGCATATATGGCCGAACGCTGGCAGACGCCGGAATTGCAGACGATTATTGACAAATATGATCGCAACAAGACCGATCTGGCGTTGGTCGAAGAGCACATGACTGCAGCGGGGTATGCCAAAAATGCCGATGGACTATATGCCAAAGATGGCGAAGTCCTGACCGTGCCGCTGCGTACACCGCAATGGTTGGCGCCCTTGGCACCAGTTCTGGCCGCACAATTGCGCGAAGCAGGCATTAATGCAATTGAGATTTTGGAACCAGAAGGGTCAAGTGCCTGGAGCGACGACATGTCGGTGGGCAATTTTGATACCATGTTCTTTGTCCATTGTGGCAGCCTTTCCGAGCCATTCGAAACGCTCAAAGATCTGCACAGCCGTTATGCCTCACCATTGGAAGAAAAGTGCCCAAGCATTATCGCTTGTACACGCTATCGCAATGAAGAGTACGACGCAATCATCGACGAGATGGAGTCCATCCCCGGCAGCGTGGATGATGCGCGTTATCTGGAATTGACTGCACAGGCAGTTGATATCTACCTGCGTGACATGCCAGAGATCATGTTGTTGGAAGAGTTACACGTTGTTGCTTTCAATGAAACTTACTGGACAGGCTGGCCCAATGCCGATGATCCCTATGTGGCGCCCTATCCATGTTGGGAGGCGTGGAACTTAGTGGTGCATACGATCCAACCTGTGCAGTAATAACAAGAGCAAGTACTTAGGTAATTGATTTGTCCAAACGGAGCAGGAGCCCGATAATGAGGAAACTGCTCCGTTTTTGATTGGTCCAACTCGTTTTAGCCACGTAGATTGTTTGCTCATGTTGATGAACTTATATACGAAACTCGAGGAGAATTTCCCCACCGCCCTCAAACATTTGATCCCAACCTCATGGCGCATCTGGCTTGGTTATCAAGTCAAAGTGGTGTGGCAAGGACAGCCCCCGCCGCCGTGGGGACCGGTCGAGTTGGATCAACCCCTAACTCTACCCGCGGGTGAAACGCTCAGCAGCATCTACGATTACCTAGCACGCTGGCATATCAAGGAAGATGGCCCGAGTCCAGAACGTATCGGGTATTTGGATGAAGCCCTCAAGCGCTTTTTATATACACTGCAACTGGTGCCCCCAGGCAGCGGAAAGTTGCTGGAGATTGGCGGTAACCCCTATTTCTTGACTCTATTGTTGCAACGCTTCAGCCAGTATGAGGTGACTTGCACCAACTATTTTGCTGAGGGATGGGGTAAACAAGCGACACAAACACTGATTGATACTGCGGGGAACGAGCGGCCAATTCTCTTCGATCACTTCAACTTAGAGACCGAACGGTTTCCCTATGCCGATGCGAGCTTTGATGTGATCCTCCTGTGCGAAGTGTTGGAACATCTGACGAATGATCCGCAAGCCGCGCTGTTGGAGATCAAGCGCGTGCTCAAGCCGAACGGTACGTTGATCCTTACGACGCCGAACGCGGCCCGGTTGCAACATGTGGTGTTGTTGCTCGAAGGCCACAACATTTTCGATCAATACTCGGCGTATGGCCCCTATGGCCGCCACAATCGTGAATATACCCAGCCCGAAGTGGTTCGGCTCCTTGAACATCTGGGTTTTCAGGTCGAAGTTGCCACGACGGCGGATATTCACCCCCAAGGTCCCTATGACGGGATTTTGTCCACTCTGTTGGATCGAATGGTTCAACAACGCCGAGCTGAACTGGGGCACTATCAATTTATCCGTGCCCGCAATGTGCAGGAAGCCAATTGGCAAAAGCCAAGCTGGCTCTATCGCAGCTATCCCGCCACTGAACTCACCTAAGTCCTTATTGCAACACCTCGGCCATCGCTTGTCCGGCTAAGACTGGATGCTCGCGATGCAAGATGCAGGCCGCCGCTCGATCTGGGTCGGTTCGATAGAGTGGCGGTGGTGTCTGCCAACAACTCTCTTCCGCAAAGCGGCAGCGGGGCGCAAATTTGCAGCCCGCAGAAGCGCGTCCATTGGCTACAACTTCGAGCCCATCCTCGTCTACCCAGCGTTTGGAGCGATCCACGACTGGGATCGATGAGATCAGCAGCTGAGTGTAAGGATGCTGAGGGGCGCGGATTACTTTTTCTGCATTACCCGCTTCGACAATCGACCCACCATACATCACCATAATATTGTCACAGACTTGGTAAGCTGTAGTCAGGTCGTGCGTGATATATAGAATTGAGATGTTCAATTCCTGGTTGAGTGTTTGCAGACCAGCCAGAATCGTTGCTCGTAGTGAAGCATCGACCATCGACACAGGCTCATCAGCAATGATCAATTTGGGTTGGCAGATCAACGCTCGTGCGACCATAATCCGCTGACGCTGGCCGCCGCTGAGTTGATGCGGAAAGCGACCGAGCGTTTCCGCCGGACGCAACCCGACCAACTCAAGCGCCTCATGAATGCGCCTTTGTGCATCTTGTGCGGAAGTGGCTAGTTGAAACCGCTTGATAGGCATCTCCAAGACATGGTCAATCCGATAAAATGGATTAAAGGCTGCAAATGGATCTTGGAAGATCGGCTGAACTTCGCGGCGGAACTGAAATCGCTCGCGTTTAGACATCGTTGCCACATCTTGGCCGCGATATATCACACTGCCTGTGGTCGGCGTAGTATGACCAAGCAACAGCAGGGCCATGGTGGT
>CAZMRA010000097.1:12647-15966 GCA_964568485.1 uncultured Caldilineaceae bacterium
TTCGCCGACAACACCGGTAATACTCGGCTTGCCTTCTGGCACGGCAAAAGAGACATTGTTGACCGCAGTGGTCTGTTCTTTCCGCCAAAATTGTCCAGAGAGAAAGGTCTTTGAAACATTGCGCAATTCGAGTAGATAGCTCATGCGCTCGCCTCCTGGGTCGGCGTTGTGGCGCCATGCGCCTGCTCGGCCATCACTACGGCTCGCTCAGGCATCGGTGGCAACTGATCATGGCTGGGATACAAATGACAGGCGACTTGCTGGCCGTTCATCGTTTGGAGTAGTGGTTCTTCCTGTTTACAGCGATCAAATGCCAGCGGACAACGTGGATGGAAACGGCAACCGTTGGGACGATTGAAAAGTGCAGGGGGCAAACCAGGGATACCAATAAAATCTTTGCGCTCTTCTAAGCTTGGCAGACTGTCAATTAGCAAGCGCGTGTAGGGGTGTAGCGGTTTGGCCAGCACATCATCCACCGCGCCACGCTCGACGAGTTTGCCAGCATAGAGCACGCCGACTGAATCTGAAAATTGAGCAATCAAGCCCATATCATGGCCGATCAATACCGTGGCTGCACCGAGATCTTCTTGCAGACGAGCGAGAGTCATCATCACTTGCCGTTGAACGACGACATCAAGTGCACTGGTTGGTTCATCGGCAATGATCAGTTGTGGCCGTAATACGGTGGAGATTGCCATGGCTGCTCGTTGTTTCATGCCACCACTCAGTTGATGTGGGAAGCGGTTAGCTACGCTGCGCGGCAAACCAACTCTAGTGAGCGCTCGTTCGACCATCGCATCCAACTCGGCAGGGGGCAGTGAGCCTTCGTGTGCAACGATGGCATCGACGATCTGCTCGCGAATTCTCATGACTGGGTTTAGCGAATTCATGGCAGCTTGGGGCACCAAGGCAACTTCTTTGAGGCGCACACTGCGTAGTTCACGGTCACTCAATTGCAGCAGATCGCGCCCCCCAAGCCAAACTTCTCCACTTTCAATGCGCCCGGGTGGCCGCACCAATGAGAGTAATGCGGTGGCCATGGTAGTTTTGCCACATCCTGATTCGCCGATCAATCCCATGCGCTCGCCGGGTCTTAAGCTAAAGGAGACGCCATCCACTGCCGGACCGCTGCCTGAGACTGTATCAAAGACGACATGCAAATTTTCAACGCGCAACAGTGCATCCGCCGGTGCTTGATCCGCACCGTTTTGATGAATTGCTGGGGTGCTTGTGTTTGGTCGCGCTGGGTAGCGATGACGGCGCTTGGCAATGGGCCGCGAACCAAGGGTTGGATTTGCGATCCGATCCAGCCCAACTGAGAGCAAGAAGAGACCAATGAAGATGATCGAAATGAGCGCAATCGGTGGTCCCCACCACCACCACTGGCCACGCAAAATCGCGCTGTAACGGCGTGCCCAGTAAATGGTTGTTCCAAGTGTATGGACGTTCTCGGCTCCGAGTCCGAGCGATTCCAGCCCAACAGTCGCTAGGATTGCCCCGTTGATGGCGCCAACCAGACTGGCTGCGATGTATGGTAATAAATTGGGCATTACTTCGCGGAAGAGTACTTCGAGTTCGCTTTGCCCATTGGCTCGCGCTACTGCCGTAAAGGCCCGTTCGCGAATAGTCAACACTTGGGCGCGAATGGTACGTGTGGGGTACATCCAAGCCAGGGCCGCGACCGTGAGCGCCATCACCTCGATCGACATCGCCTGTACATTCGAGGCAATGATGATCAAAATCGCAATGCCGGGTACCGTCATGATCGAATCGGCCAACACACGAATCACCACATCCAGCCAGCCGCCAAAATAACCGGAGATCAATCCGAGGATCAAGCCAATGGCTAGGCCGACGAACCCAGCGATCAAGCCCATACGCAGGGTTTGTGGCGTGGCCACAACCATCATCGCCAACATGTCGCGACCTTGCGAGTCGGTGCCTAACCAATATTCGTTGTTTGGCGGTAGAGAGGGCGGCACCTCCCCAACCAATGCCCGATTGACATCGACCAGCCAGGGGCCTACTAAACCAAACAACAACACCGCCAGTAGGATCAACACGCCTGCAACCAAGCTGGCGCTGAGCCGCGGACTGCGCAGCAACCGGACAAGCCGATTCATCGGCATGACTCCTTCTGTGGTCTATTGATAGCGGATTCTGGGATCTAATAGAGGGTAAATCAGATCGATTACAAACAGGGAGACTGCCAGGGCTAAAATTAGCATCAGGACAATCCCCTGAATCACAAAATAATCTTTCCCAGCGATGGCCGCAAAGAGCAACGTACCAATACCCGGGTAACTAAACATCGCCTCGACCAGTACGGTGCCACCTAGCACACCACCCAGTGCCAATGCCAATTGGGTCATCTGTGGCAAAAGGGCATTGCGCATGCCATACCAGAGAAAGACGCGATAGCTGGGCAACCCTTTGGCCTCAGCAAAGTTGACGTAATCTTCGCCTAGCACTGAAACCATCATTGCACGCATCCCAAGCGCCCAAGCCCCCACGCTACCTAGAACCAATGACAAGGCGGGGAGCAACGAGTGCTTCAGGATGTCAAGCGCTGTGGTTAGGTTAAAGGCAGGGATCAGCGTGGGGGAAAAGCCGCCCCCCGCTGGAAAGATGCGATATTCCACTGCAAAGAGCCACAACAAGATGATGCCCAACAGAAAGAAGGGGATGGTTGAGAGCAGCATTAGCGGCGAGACGAGTGTATGAAAGATGCGTGGCGTACGGGGCCACGCCAGCAGCGCGCCAATGATCGAGCCAAGGATGAAGGCGATCACTGTAGAAACAAGCATCAGGCTGAGCGTCCATGGCAACGCCGAGCGGATCTGCGAGATCACGGTTTGGGGAAAGGTAACCAGCGAGACGCCCAAGTCGAGCCGCGCCAAATCTGCCCAATAGTTGAGGTACTGCTGCCAGAGTGGTTTGTCGAGCCCAAATTTAGCCCGATAGGCCTCGGCAACACGCTCAACATCCATACTTAGGTTGCCAGAAATGGCAATCTTGGTGGCCAACGCAGCTTCGATCGGGTCGCCGGGGATCAGGCGCGGGAGAATAAAGTTGATCGTCACTGCAATAAAAATGATCAAAAACAATTGCAGGGTACGCTGAAGCAAGTATTGTATGGTCACGGGGAGCTCCGGAAATGGAGGATGGCGCAGACAATACGTGTAGTATATGGATTTGTAGTTGGGTGTCAAACCGGGTTGCGAGGCCCGCCTGAGGAGGAGATTGGGGTACTCAAATTTAGGGTGGAGGATTGATGGCTCTAGAAAAAGTTTGTCAGAGACTTATCAACACATAACAA
>CAZMRA010000098.1:0-15952 GCA_964568485.1 uncultured Caldilineaceae bacterium
CACGCGCGCCATCGGCACTGCTGTCCCCGCGTGCATAGCAATCAACGCCGCAATGGTTGATTCATCGCCCCACGAACCATGTTGGCGATCCAACAAGAAAAAGTCGATCCCTGTCGTGCTCAGCACTTCGGCAACGTTGGGCGACCCCAGCCCTAAGCTAAAACCAAAGGCGGGTTTGCCCTGCAACATGGCTTGTTTGGCTGTATTGATCTTCATGAAATGCCCTTCTTTGTGTGATGAAAGTATGACTTATATCGCAGCCAGTAATTAAAAAGCAATTGACGTCCACTGGCTGCCAGACTTCGCGGACGCGCTTTCTCGGGTTCTCTATTGCTTATTCAGCCACCCCAACCAAAGTAAGCTCCTCGGCCCGGTGACAACTGACCTGATGACCGGGGGTAATCTCACGAAGAGCAGGTGTTTCCACTTTGCAACGTTCTACCGCATAGCGGCAACGCGGGTGGAAATAACAGCCGCTCGGTGGATGCGCCGGATCCGCCACTTCGCCTTCGAGGATAATCCGCTGCGAACGCAAGCGTGGATCAGGCTTGGGCACTGCCGAAAGCAAGGCTTCGGTATACGGATGCTGTGGGTTGTGAAAGAGCTGATGGGTTTCAGCGATCTCAACAATCTTGCCAACGTACATCACCGCCACGCGATGGCTCATATGTTTGACGACGCTGAGATCGTGGGCCACAAAGAGAATCGAAAGTTGTAACTCTTCCTGCAACTCGAGCAGTAGATTGACAATCTGGGCCTGCACCGACACATCCAACGCCGAAACCGGCTCGTCAGCAACGATCAGCGGCGGGTTGAGCGCCAACGCGCGGGCGATGCCGATCCGCTGGCGTTGACCGCCACTAAATGCATGGGGATAGCGCCGCATAAATTCTGGCGGTAGCTGGACCATCCGCAACAATTGCTCTACCCGATCGCGCCGTTCACGATTGTTCCCCACCCCATGAATCTGGAGCGGTTCACCAATGATATCAAACAAAGTCATGCGGGGGTTAAGTGACGAATAAGGATCTTGAAAAATCATTTGCATCTGGCGACGCAACGGACGCAAAGCACGCCGAGGCAGCTGTGCGACATCCACTAGCGAACCATCCTCTGTCTGAAATAGAATCTCCCCCGCGGTTGGCTTGATCGCCCGTAACAAGCAGCGTGCAGTGGTGGTTTTGCCACAGCCACTCTCCCCCACAAGCGAAAGGGTTTCTCCCCGGCGAATGTGAAAACTCACATCATCGACGGCGCGCACTTGCCCCACAACTTTGCGCAAAAAACCGGCGCGAATGGGAAAATATTTCTTCAGCGATTTGACTTCCAAAATCGTCGAGTCCATGCCTATTATCCCTGCTTGAGCGTGCGGCACGCAAAGATCATGTGCCCACGTTCCTTATTCATAGAGAAAACAACTGACAACTTGGCCGCTGTCCAGCGTCTGCAGCTTTGGCTCGCGCGTATCACATACCCCGGAGATAAATTGTGAGCAACGCGGGTGGAATGGGCAGCCCCCCGGGCGATCATACGGGTGCGGGATCGAGCCGCTGATCGTCGCCAATTTGGTGCGGGGTTTGGCCAAAATGCTGGGGATCGAACGGAGCAGCGATTGTGTGTATGGATGTTTGGGGGCATGGAAGATGTCATCGACGGCGCCTTGCTCAACGACTTTGCCCAAATACATCACTACCACCTCATCAACCATCTCAGCGATGACCCCCATGTCGTGGGTGATCAGGATGATCGAGAGTTCCTGCTCGGCCTGCAATTGGCGCAGAAGATCCAAAATTTGGGCTTGGGTGGTTACATCCAAGGCGGTGGTTGGCTCGTCGGCAATCAATACCTTGGGATCGCAGGCCAGTGCCAGTGCGATCATCACCCGTTGGCGCAAGCCACCGCTAAGTTGAAACGAATATTCGTCGATGCGCCGTTCGGGCCGCGGAATACCAACCCGCCGCAAGAGGGCAATCGCCTGTTCGCGGGCCTCGTCCTTACTGATCGGCTTGTGCAAGCGGATCGCCTCAACAATCTGGTTGCCAACGGTGTGATACGCGCTCAGCGCGGTCATCGGCTCTTGGAAGATCAGGGCAATCTCTGCGCCGCGCACGGCACGGATCTCGCGGCCATTCTCGGGCAATTTGGTCAAATCGATCTCATCGATCTGGCCGTTGCGTTGCCGGCGCAACCAGATTTCGCCAGATTCAATGCGCCCGCCGCGGTCGACAATCCGCAAGATGGAGCGTGCAGTCACACTTTTGCCGCAGCCACTTTCGCCGACAATGCCAATGGTCTTGCCAGCTTTGACATCAAAGCTGACCCCGTCCACCGCTCGGACGACCCCTTCATCTTGATAAAAGTAAGTTTTGAGATTACGAATCGAGAGAATTGCGTTGTTCTGAATTGTCATGAGCAAGGATTACTTATTGGTGCTCCAAAGAGTCTGGTGTTTAGCCATAGGGGTCCGCTGCATCGCGCAGGCCATCGCCCAAAAAGTTGAAGGCCAACACAGCGATGATCACCGGCACTGCAGGAATCAGCAACCATGGAGAGATTGCGACTGCCTGGATATTCTGCGCCTGCTGCAACAACACGCCCCAACTTAGTGCGGGCGGGCGCAATCCCAACCCCAAAAAGCTCAAGGATGTTTCGGAAATAATCATCGCAGGGATGGCCAAGGTGGTCGCCGCGATGATATGGCTCAAGAAGGAGGGCACCATATGGCGAAAGATGATGCGCATCTGGCTAGCCCCAGCTAGCTCTGCGGCCATGACAAAATCCTCGTTGCGCAGCGACAAAAAGCGCCCGCGCACCACACGCGCCATCACCGTCCAACCGATCAAGGAGATAATGATGGTGATGAAGAAATAAATGCGCGTGATTGGCCATTCGCGCGGCAAAGCTGCAGCCAGCCCCATCCACAACGGAATCGTCGGGATCGAGCGCACAATCTCGATAATGCGCTGGATCAGATTATCGACCCAGCCCCCATAAAGACCAGAAAGCCCGCCAAGTAGCACACCGAGGAAGAGGCTCAACGCCACACCGACCAAGCCAATAGTTAACGAGATACGAGTAGCAATCATCAGGCGCGAGAAGAGATCACGCCCTTGCACGTCGGTCCCGAGCAAGAAAAGCGTGTTTTCTGCCTCATACTCCTCCGGCACACCAATCAGATGGCGGTCCATTGGGATCAAGCCCCACAATTTATATTCGTAGCCTTTGGCAAACCATTGAATTGGCACTTTGAGCGACGGATCGGGCTGATAGACCCGCTTGAAGGTCTTGGGATCCCGTTTGCCGACCATCCCAAAGACGTGCGGCCGGAATTGACCATTATCCATCCAATGGATAGGCTGGGGAGACAGCAAGGACAGGGTCTCATCAGAACGATGTGGATCGCTATACGCAAAAAACTCTGCGAAGAGCACCACAATATAAAAGAGGATGATGATCACTCCCGAAGCCACGGCTAATTTGTGACGTCGAAAGCGCCACCACATCAGCTGCCATTGAGTTGCCACCGATATCTGTTCAGCAGCACGTGAGGACGATGCAGCTGGCACTTCATTCACTGTTGCAACAGCTTCAGCCATAACTCATTCCCACCACAATACGAAGCACAGATTCCACTGATGTATTTGTACGCCTACACTTGGTCCAGACCCGCTAGGCCCCTTCCATGCCCAAGCGAATGCGGGGGTCGATCCAAAGCAAGATCAAATCCGAGATCAACGTCCCCACCACCGTAAGCACGGCCAGCAATAACAAAATTGTTCCTGCCAGGAAGAGATCCTGGGCGATCAATGCCCGATAGAGCAATGGGCCAATCGTCGGTAAACTGAGCACCAGCGAGACGATGATGCTGCCCGAAACCACATAGGGGAAGATATAAGCCAAGGTGCTGACAAAGGGATTGAGGGCAGCTCTCACGGGGTATTTCAAGATAACCCGGTGTTCCGCCAGCCCTTTGGCGCGGGCGGTCACGACGTAGGGTTTGCGCAGCTCGTCCAGCAAATTGGCCCGCATGATGCGGATCAACTCAGCCGCTCCGGCCAGGGCCAAAATAATTGCGGGCAGCGGTAAATGTTTGAGGAGATCCCAAAGCTTGCCCCAACTCCAAGGCGCGTTCAAATAGGCTTCGGAATACAAACCACCGATATTTTGTACGCCCAGGTACTTAAACCCGACATACAAAACCACGAGTGCCAACATAAAACTGGGCACGGCAACCCCGGTAAAGGCCACAAAGGTTGCTATATAATCAATCAGTGAATACTGCCTGACGGCCGAATAGATACCAACGGGCAAGGCAATCAGCCAGATGAAGACCACCGCCGCCGAAGTAAAAATCACAGTATTCGACAACCGGGTGGCGATCACTTGGGTCACCGGCAAGTTATATTCCATTGAAAGGCCAAAATTGCCGCGCAACATCAGCCCCATCCACTTGGCATATTGCACATAGATCGGCTGATCCAGCCCATATTGTTGCCGCAAAGCCTCGGCTTCTTCAGCACGCACAGCGGTGCCCATTGCCTGGAGATTCGCGATATATGCGGTCACATAGTCGCCCGGGGGTAATTGGATCACAAGGAACGAGAGGAGCGATGCGGCCCAAATCGTGAGAATACCAGCGAAGAGCCGGCGGGTGATATACGCAAGCATGGCGAATGATTCTCTGGGAGTGTATGAACCGTGATGAATAATTCAAGGATGCTTGATCACCCATCACGGTTCACGCCTAATTCAGCTTATTCGTCAATGTCGGTGAAGAAGAAGGTCGACGGCCGGGAGATATTCGGTGTCTGCCCTGCTTGGATATTAAATTGGCGCGAAGGGATGTTGCCCATGTTGTTCTTGACTACCCGCACGCCCATGAACGCACCCGACTGACCAACGGTACCCATCGTCCACACTTCATCGGTGATGATCCGCCAGATCTCTTGACCTAACTCGAAGCGCGTTTCAGTATCCGCGGTTAGACCCTCGCTAAAGAGTTCCAACACTCGGACCACGCTGGGGTCGGTCGGCTCGACGCCCGACTCACCATTGCTGGAGTACCATTGCCCGTAGCCTGGGCCAGTGCCGGAGATCGGTTCGACCGGAATGGCATGGAAGGGATAGAGGAAGAGTTCGTCGGTCCCGTCGTTCTGCCAGACAAAGACTTGCAAGTCGTTGGCAGCACGGCGCTGTTCGACCAAAGAGCGCTCTTGCTCAATCACATTGGCAAAAATACCAACCTTTGCCCAATCTTCCTTGACCAGTTCGGCCAGTTGGGTGTAAGGAATGAAGGCCGGGATGGTTGGCAATTCAATGATCAACCGCTCACCGTTGTCAGTGCGCAGGCGATAGCCTTCGCTATCTTTCTCGGTCAGGCCGATTGAGTCGAGCAGCGCATTGGCTTGATCAACATCCAAGGTGGACCAGAGATCGCGATATTCGGGGCCGGGGCTAAAGGGCGAAGTTTCAGCCACCACCGCTGACCCAGGTGTACCAATCCCCAGGAACATAATCTCGTTGATTTTGTTGCGATCCACAGCTAACGAGAGTGCTCGCCGGAAATCGACATTGCGCAACCACTTGCCGATCTCTTCATCAGCTTGATAGCTCTGGTTGAACATGAAAGCCCCATCCGCGCCATGCTGTGCTGGATCCAGCGAGACGGTGTAGTTGCCTGCCTCTGCATTCTCCAACAATACCGGCAAATTGGCGAGCGAAATGTGGCGCGCTTGATAATCATACTCACCAGCAACCGCGCGCAGGTTCAACACTTCCAAGTTCTCAGCCAAGGTCATGGAGATGCGGTCGATGTAGGGCAGCTGGTTGCCTTCAGTATCCACCCCAAAGTAGTAGGGATTGCGCTCTAAGACCCAGTTATCGGTGGCGATGGACTGGACCGTCTTCCACGGGGTCACTGTCGGCAGATCAGGGTTGCGGGCCCAGGTGTTCTTGTCCTTGAAGAGGTTAATCCAGTTGTCGAACCCTTCCGCTTCGACCAAGGCATCCAGCTCTTCTTCGTCGACAAATGCCGGATGGAACTGCTGCAGGTAGTGAGCTGGTGCAAACCCACCCAGAGCCAAGTTCCCAGCGATAGCGTGCCCTTGGAAGACCGGCACTGAACTGGCCAATACCTCAACAAAGAGACTATTGGGGTGCGGGAAGCTATATTTCACCGTGTAATCATCAATCTTCTCCAATTTGGCACCATTGTCCACATTGAAGAAGGGAGAGGGCACTGGGACTAGATCTTCGTTCAGGTACATATGTTCGTACCAGAACACAATATCATCGGCGGTGAAAGGCTGGCCATCAGACCATTTGACGCCTTGGCGCAAGAAGATTGTGATTTCAGTCGAATCCTCGCTGACTTCCCAAGATTTGGCCAAGTTGGGGGTCAATTCAGGGAAACCGTCGGCATCCCAAAACAAGAGGCGATCACCGCCAGCCACCCGCTGACCATTCTGGCCGTCACCAGGGCCAGTAAAGCCACGCCGCCACGTGCCACCATATTTGCCGATCTCGTGCACCGGCTGGATCACCAACAGCTCTTCGCGCGGGGGTAAGCGCTCTTCGACAGGCGGCAATTCGCCTGCAGCCACCAGTTCGGCCAACATTGGGGCTTCAGCAAACTCGGTGGGGAATTCATCAACATTGAGGACAACATCGGGCCCCTCGATCTCACCGATCAAGGTGGAACCCAGAGCGGCTTCCTCCTCGTCTGCGGCGGGCGCTTCATCAGCCGCAGGAGCTTCGTCAGCAGCTTCCTCCGCGGCGGCACTGCTCTCATTGGCAGCTGCGGGTGCGTCTTCCGCTGGTGCGGATGGGGCACTGTCTCCGCCACAAGCAACCAAGAAGCTAGCTATCAGTAAACATAAAAGCAAAGAGATCCACTTTGAGCACCCTCTGGTCACAATCTTCCTCCTTATTAAGTTTTAAGCTGTCGTATCGTTTAGCTGTGGAAAAATGTGGTTAAAGCAGGCTGAATTTGGATTACAAAATCGGGAAGTACCAACTATACGCCTGTATCTCGCACTATACACAAGAATGGGTGATCCGTCAATCGGGGTGGGGAGCGAACAACGACAGCGAAGAGGAGCTGTGGTTCGCTGGCTGTCGTGTTCGGCTCAGGCCAAGATATGTTGATGCTGTTTGACGGCGTGGACTTCGGCGAGCATCTCTTCAACCGATTGGCGCCCGGCCTCGCTGTGCGCACCGAGCATTTGCATCAATTCTTCAATGCGCATCGCCTCGTCTAATTTACGCACCAGCGTATTCGTGCGCTCGCTGCCTTCGATTTCGACCACCCGTTTGTTGACCGTAAAGTGATGATCGCCAAAGGCAGCAAGTTGCGGCAAGTGGGTGATACACAAGACTTGATGTTGCACGAATTCGGTGTTGGGTTGGTCGCCATTCAGCCTCAGTTGCCCGGTCAGTGCCCAGAGCTTTTGGCCGACAATCGCGCCGACGCGGCCACCAATCCCTTGGTCGATCTCATCAAAGATCAGCGTGGGGGTGGCATCCGCATGGGTCAACACACTTTTGAGCGCCAACATCAAGCGGGCAGTCTCACCACCCGAAGCGACTTTGGCCAGCGGCTTAAGGGGTTCACCAGGATTGGCGCTGACCATAAACTCTACCTGATCGACGCCGGTGGCATCAAAGCTAACTCGCCGGCCATCGGGCAAATAGGCTCCATCTGCCACTTCATGCTGGGCGATCGCCACACCGAATTTGGCGCGACTCATGCGCAGATCGGCCAGTTCCTGCTCAATCTGCCGGGCCATTTGCTCCCCAGCTTCGCGGCGTTTGGCACTCAATACATCAGCTTGTTGACCGATTTGGCGGAGCAATTTCTCTTCTAGAGTTTCCAGATCCGTAGTTTTGGCTTCCCAATTGCCCAATTCATCCAACTCCTGCTGGGCACGCTGGCCAAATGCGAGAATCTGCTCAATCGTATCGCCATATTTACGCTTCAGCGAATTGATCAACTCGACTCGCTCTTCAACTTCTTGCAAGCGTTCCGGGTTAAATTCCAATGCTTCTGCGTAATCTTGGACGCTGCGCGCCAGATCACTTAACTGTTCCAGCAGCCCTTGCCCCTCAGCGGCGAGTGGATCCATATCTGGGTCGATGCGGGCGAGCCGTTCCAATTTGCCCACAGCCTCGCCAATCAGATCAATGGCACCAGGCAGCTCGCCATCACCTTGGTTGAGG
The DNA here is from genome assembly GCA_964568485.1 of uncultured Caldilineaceae bacterium. Taxonomy (GTDB): domain Bacteria; phylum Chloroflexota; class Anaerolineae; order Caldilineales; family Caldilineaceae; genus CFX5. The sequence goes on from CAZMRA010000098.1 coordinate 8,218, forward strand.
ATAACCTGAGCGGTTTCGGCTAATTTGAGCAAGACTTCGGCATTGCCCAACCGGCGGCGTTCGCCTTCCAATTCCTCATCTTCGCCGGGCCGCAAGTTAGCTTGGAAGATCTCCTCTGCCTGAAAACTCAACAGATCAACCCGCTGGGCAATGGTGCGTGCATCTTGCCGCAGCCGCCGTAATTCTTCGCGCACTCGGCGCAATTCCCCGACGCGGGCGGCAATCTCTTTGCGCAGGGGTAACAGCCCAGCGTAGCGATCCAACAGTTGAATATGGGTTTTGGGCCGCAGCAAATTTAAGTGCTCGCCTTGACCATGCACATCGACCAAGTGCGTTGTCACCTCGCCCAGCGTCTGCAAATTGACCACGCGGCCATTAACGCGACAAACATTGCGACCAGTCAGGCGAACTTCGCGGCTAAGGGTAATCCAACCGGGATTGTCGGGATCATCTAGTCCTTGTTCTTCCAGCACGGATGCCAATTCGCTCGCCAGCGTACTGGCTGGATCAAGCTGAAAGGTAGCTTCAATCTCGGCGAGCTCGCTGCCAGCACGCACCCATTCTGCAGCGGCGCGATCACCTAGCAGGAGGCCCAACGCATCAATAATGATCGATTTGCCGGCGCCGGTTTCACCCGTCAAAATGTTGAGCCCCGGCCCAAAGTTCAAGTGAAGATCATCGATAATCGCAAAATTTCGAATGCGCAGTTCACACAGCATAATGCACGCCTACTCGTCAAGAGCATCCTAAATCGCCAAAGAACACGCGGGGGCGATGCACCACGAAGCCCCCCGATAAGATGCAAGTATAGCACAAATCAGGGCAAGTCTGAAGGATAAATATAACCTTCGTGATGATGTTGCCGGCCCACCTAGTGAACACTTTTTACGGGTAGATAGGCTCAAACTTACGTCATTTTCTTGATATTGAACTTGACAATCTCGCCAAAGTGCTTAAAAATCGGCGTAGATTTCAACCGCCTCAGTGTCGCTTAGCGTTTTACACTTCCCAATGAGCATGGTATAATCACAATATCCCATTGGCTGCACAGTATACCCGCTATACAAACCTATGCAGTCAGGAGGATAGTTGCAAGCTTACGAAGTCGGTCTTACGCATTTGTTAATCGGCACTGAGCCAATCGCGAATACCTGTGAACCAAGCGTAAGATTTCAGGGACAATAAAGGAGTTGGGTATGCCATTTAATATTGGCTGGGTCGAATTAGTGCTGGTTTTGGTGATTGTTACCATGCTCTTTGGTGTGGGCAAATTGCCGGAGGTCTTTGGGGCCGTTGGAAAAGGCATTCGCGAATTCCGCAAAGAGGCCGGCACTGAAGACAAGAACAAAGTGGCCCAGGCCGAGCAATCCGCCGAAACGATTGCCGAAAGCAAATAAGCGCAAGTTAAGCACAGCTGTAACGGTTGCAGTATGTGACCCGGTTGTTGCCCTGTTGCCAACCGGGTTTTTGTTGTTCCCTATGTGAATTTGCCACATCTCTACGCCCTGTGGAAGGCGAACCTGTGCGTTTTCTCCGTTTGGCTGGCTTGGTCGCTTCTGTGGCCGCCACCTATTTTGCCAATTACATCTTCCAACAGCAGAGCTTAAGCAAGTTTTTCCCTGGATGGGCACTCCAGCGCTTTCCAGCACTCTATCCATTGACGCGCTGGCTCCCGGAAGATCTGTTACGATTGGCACTGTGGATCAGCCTGCTGGGTGCCCTGGTATTTGGCTTGGTCGCAACCTCCTGGCCGACTGCCGGTGCGGCCCCCTACCGTCTCATCCGTACAGGCGCCCCCAAAAGACGCATTGGGCGAATTATCATTGGATTGGCACTGGTAGGGAGCTTGGCCGTTCTCGGCTTGCTCTTCTGGCAGGGCGAAGAAACTTGGTACACCCAAAGTTTGTGGGCGGCTGGCATCTTGGCCTATCTTTTGGGTAGTCTCATTGCCAGCGAGCCACCGCTCCGCATCAAACTCTCCAGCCAGCGCGCGACACCACGACCAGAACAAAGTTGGCCGCTATTACTCCTCTTGCTGGGCGGCTTTGGCTTGTTATGGGGCTGGCAATGGTGGACAAACCTGCTCTTGCTCAATCCGACAGTGGCCGAGCTGGGTCTGCAAGCCCAAGCTCAGCAGCGTGAGTTTGTGACGGTCCTGTTCAGCGGCGAATCCACGCTACCGCCCTTGGCAACAGCAACCTTGGCGCTGTTCAGCTATGTCAGCGGAGACACGCTGGCGGCTTTTCAGATCACCGGCTTGTTGAGCACACTCATCTGTTTAGTGGCAACCTGGGTGCTCGGCTGCGAACTATTCCGTCGCCGTCCTCGCCAAGGGCAATATGAAGAAACGCTCGAAGATCAAGGGCAATGGGTTGTGCTCCTAGCGGTGGCGCTCCTCATCGTCAGCCCGGTCATCTTTTATTTCAGCCAGTATCCTGTCTATTTAGAACCTGTGGCCTGGGGGATACTCGGACTGTGGGCGCTACTCCACGGTCTGCGCTTGGCGGATCGGCTGGCAGTTGGGCTCAGTGGGGTGCTCCTTGGCTGGGCAACCTTGCTTTATCCAAGCGGATTGGTCTTTCTGCCGGTCGCTATCGGCTGGTGGATTGGTGTCTGGCTCCTACAACCAGGGTGGTTACAATCATCGGCTGGTGCCCCGAAACGGATTGGATCCGCACTGAGTTTCTTTTGGATTGGCGGTTTGTTGAGTGTGCTGGCCCCGCAAATAGGGCTATGGATTCAACAACCAACTCGCTTATCGGCGCTGTTCGTGGGCAACCCGTTACCCACGCTCGATGAGTTGTTGATGCTATTGAGCCTCGGCAGCTACCACGGCGCGCCCTTGGACTTTCCAAGTGCTGGCCTGAGTGTAGTCATTGCCCCCCTGGTGATCCTAGCCTTGGGCAACTTGCTGCTGAATCTGGACCGCTTGGTGGGGTGGTTGTTGTTCGTGTGGACGATTGGGGCATTGGTCATCGGCAGTTTGCTGGCACCATACGGCCAATATTGGCCGGTCTTTCTCCCCTTGCTACCTGCGCTCGTGTTGTCGATTGCGTTGATGCTAGACCGCCTGCGACTCACCTGGTTAGAAACGGCAGGGACTTGGAGCACCCAAGCCATCACCTATTTGATCACTGGGCTTGTGCTCTGGGCCGGGTTGCTGGGGTGGCTGGCCTATGACGATTTCCGGCGAACAGCTGGTGATCCCGTCAGTCGCATTGCCCAGCAGCTGACCACGCTGAATCGTGAGCAATCCATAATTCTGGTCCAGGGTGAAGGGCAACCAGCGCTCGATTGGGAAAATGCTATGCTGCAATTGGTAGCCCAATCTCGCATCCCGCCCAGGCAACGACAAACAGCCGGGCCCGATCAATGGCCGAATACACTGGCGCCACAGAGTAGTTTTGTCTTACAACCCGCCGACCAAGCCTTGCTGACTACCCTGCAAGCGCGTTATCCGGATGGACAAATCACCGTCCGGCGTGATTTACTTGGTAATCCAGTGCTTTACTTGTACAATCTGCCATAACCGACCAGCACGCCACTGGGCGAATTCGCAGGCCGACATAATTTGGCGAAGCCTGCACCACTTGCTATAATCCGAATGTTTCGTTTGGGCTCAACCATGCCGAGTGCGGAGGAGTGATTTCATGACATTTGTTGACTTTATGATGGTCGCCACGATCATTATTTCCCTGGCGCTGACCACAGTGATTCTTATTCAGGGTCACACCGATACTGGATTGGGTAGTGTCTTTACCGGTGCCGACATCTATCGCACCCGCCGGGGCATGGAACGCACTCTATTTAACCTGACTTTCCTGCTGGCAGGCATCTTTTTCCTGATTTCGTTGATCACGGTCGCTTTTGAATAGCGAAATTCAGCTTAACCACCTCTTCCAGTCCACGTTGGGCTGTGGGTCATCTGCGCGGTAGTTGAGCCCTGTAATCCGTCGTCTGCTATGCAATTACCTCGCTCCTACACTCAGTCCCCCCAACCACCAACATCGCCCGCCGAAACGATTGGTCGTCACTTGCGTTGGCAGATTCTGCTGGCGCTGGGCGGCCTTTTGTTGTTGGCTTCGCTGCTTGGCTATTCGACCTATAGTGTCACAACGGTGTTGGTTCCCGCACACGGTGGCGTTTTTCGCGAAGGGGTGGCGGGCAATCCCCGCTTTCTCAACCCCCTACTCTGCGAAGCCAACGACGTAGATCAAGATCTCTGCCAGTTGCTCTACCGGGGGTTGACTCGGATCAGCAAAGAGGGGCGAGTGGTGCCCGACATCGCCGAAAGCTGGACAATTGAAGAGGAGAAGATCTACACCTTCCACTTGCGCCAGGATCAATTCTGGCATGATGGGCAACGCGTCACCGCAGATGATGTCATTTTCACCATCAGCATCTTGCAAGATCCAAGTGTGATGGGCTTGCCCGACTTGACTGTCCTGTGGCGGGCGGTCAATGTCGAAAAGTTGGATGACTTTACTGTCCGCTTCACCCTGAGTGAGCCCTATACACCATTTTTAGACTACACGGCGATTGGCTTGTTGCCGCGCCATATTTATAGCTCATTACCGCTCAGCGAGTTAGCGACGAGTGCGCTCAATACCAATCCGATTGGGGCCGGACCAATGGCGATCGAGAGCATCACTGCGAATTCGATCCGGCTCAAACCACATCCTTTCTCGAGCGGAGCCTCGCCCTATTTTGCGGGCCTGGAATTTCGTTTCTATCCTGATCATCCGAGTTTACTCGCTGCCTTCATTGCCGATGAGATTGATGGCATCAGCGCGGTCTTGCCGGGGGATATGACCATTGCCGAACAACGGAGCGATCTGCAACTGCTCTCCACCGTGCAATCGGCCTATCTGGTGGTCGTCTTTAACCTCAACAATGCCAATGTGCCTTTCTTCCAAGAGCAATTGGTACGCCAAGCGCTTTATTATGGCATCGATCGGGAAGGGCTGATCGAACACGCACTCGCCGGCCAAGGTATTGTTGCTGACAGCATCTTCCTGCCAGAAAACTGGGCCTATAACCCGAACGTACGCAAGTACGACTATAATCCCACGCAAGCAGCCCAATTATTGGATGAAGCAGGGTGGACCGACAGCAATGGGGATGGCATCCGCGACAAGAATGGCATTCCGATCCAGTTTCTGCTCCACACCAATGACGATCCTGTTCAGCAAGCGCTGGTCAATCGCTTAGCAGAAGATTGGCTACGGATCGGCGTACGTGCAGTGCCGACGCCCGTCACCTTTGCGGGAATGGTCAACGACCTGCTGGTACCACGCAAATTTGATGCCGCCCTGGTCACCTGGGAGACTCCTGGCGATCCAGACCCATACCCGTTGTGGCACAGCTCACAAAGCGCAGGCGGCGGGGCCAACTATGCTGGCTGGGAAAATGAGGAGGCGGACGAGATCATGCAGCGGGCTCGCTCGATTACGAATGAAGTCGAACGGCAACAGCTGTACTGGCGCTTTCAAGAAATCTTCGCCGAAGAGGTCCCGGCACTGGTTCTCTATTATCCCGTGTATACCTACGGCGTCCATGAGCGCGTGCAAAATGTCCAGATTGGCTCGATCAACAATCCATCCGAACGGTTTGCTGATTTTGCCGACTGGTACATCGTCACGCGGCGTGTCCCGGCCAATCAAGTGCCCACGGCGGTGCCACCGACTCCTCCGGGCGCCAACCCTCCGTGACCAGAGGATAGCGCCAAGATAATTTGACAGCAATTACGGTGTCATGGTATAGTTGGCTTGTTCAGTAATAAAGTTCAGCCGCAGTGGCGGAATCGGCAGACGCGCCACGTTCAGGGCGTGGTGGGAGTACTCCCGTGGGGGTTCAAGTCCCTCCTGCGGCACACGGAAGAGTCTTTCGGCTCGTTGATCGATAGAGTAGCTAAAACTGCTCACGGCAGCGATGATGGAAAGGCTCTTTTTTGTCTTTATTGACCTTTACAGCGCTGACGGGATCACGGTCAGCGGTCCGGGCGTCGCTTACCTGGTGAGCCAAACAGTGAGCAGGGAAACCAACCCATGAACGAACAAGGGACAAGCCGCTTACACTGGATTTTGTTGGGGTTGGTGATCTGTTGTTTGCTCTTTATTGTGAGCTACATGGGGCGCTTGTCGGAACAGGCCCGGCTGCAAGCGGAAATTGCCTTTCAGGAAACGGAAATCGCGCAGGCGCGGGCCCGGCAAGCAGAGTTGACCGCCTATCGGGATTATGTGCGCAGCGATGCTTATATCCATGAGCAAGCCCGCAATGTCTTTAACATGGTCCAACCAGGGGACGAGTTGATCATTGCCGTCACGCCAAGCGAAGCGGTCGCCAGCAACGATGATTCACCAGTTCACACGATGACGACTCCGTCATCCCCTTATTGGCAGCAATGGCTGGAGTTATTCCTGCCTTCTTCTTGAGGTAAAGGGACCATACAAGCCAGGTACGTATTTAGCGACTAAAAGATTTGACGTTTCCTGGATGCCATGATATACTAATGAAGTAAATCGACGCGGGGTGGAGCAGAGGTAGCTCGTCGGGCTCATAACCCGAAGGTCGTAGGTTCGAATCCTGCCCCCGCAACTCTGACCGCTGGTCGCCTGACCGGCGGTTTTCCATGGCGACGTAGCTCAGTCGGTTAGAGCGAGGGCTTCATAATCCCTAGGTCGTGTGTTCGATCCACACCGTCGCCACTCTTTTATGAGATGTCGCCGCGACAGTGGTAAACTTCTAGTATTTTGTACCCGCTTCCAGATGGAAGCGGGTATTTTTATGCCGTCTAAACCTCGACGAATCCTGCTATTGTCTGGGCCTGACGTCAGTGCCTGCACTTGGTCGTTTTTATTCCCGCGCCACCACTGTGTCGTACAGCCCATAATGTGTCAGCCCTGAGTGGCTCTCGATGCCGGTATATCGGAGCGACGCATCTTCATACCGCCGAAACGCGAATACGGCTTGGTTCATCTGCTCGGTATTGAACACCTTGAGTTGCACCAGCAGGTGAAAGTCCTTGACCGTCAGGCCGGTGACGGCCAGGAATAGATCCGGTTCCAACTTTGTGATGACGTCCTGGAGTGTGTTCTCGCGGAAGTCGGTCAGGTACATGAACGCGGGAATCCGAGTAGCGAACTTGATTAGCTTTTCCTGGATGAGTTTGCGCTTGGATTTATACTCCTTTTCCTCGTCGCTGAGCTCTTTCTTCTCTTTGGGAGTGAGGTCTTGGTCCTTTGCCTTGTTCTTGAGTTCCTTCACTTTCTCGCTCTTGTTGATGATCGTCTCAATGATGTTGTCGCCCAGTGAGCGCCAGCCTTCGATGCGCTCAACTGCAGCCATTGCTTCGGCATTGTCAAGGATGCGGCGCAGGGTGTCATTGTCCACATTTACGAGTAGTGCACTCTCCCACTTCCGGGCCAGCAGCGTGGCCGAGGTGCCTGCCATGGCGATGTCGAGAATGCCGCCTACGTCGATCTGCGTCATATTCGCGCCGTCGTAGGCCAGCACGGGCAGGAAAGAGACAAGGTCCTTGACTGCGTTCTCTGGGTTCGGTTCGTTGGGCGATAGGCCGATTCCGTATTCCGAGAGCTGCCGCAGCGCGCGCGTGGGGGCAAAGTCGAATACATAGCAGACGGGCTTAAGGATCTCCTCCTCGTTTGGATCGTCGCCGTTCGGGTTCTTGATGGACCAGGGCGACTGCACACGGAACGCCGCCTGAAAGTAGGTC
>CAZMRA010000099.1:0-2114 GCA_964568485.1 uncultured Caldilineaceae bacterium
GGATGTTGACGCCTGCTTGGATCGCCTGATCTGCCGCGGCAAAGAGCTGTTCCAGTGCCGCTTCCAATCCGGCAGACCCCTCAGCAATGGGAAAGGTCATGGAGAGGACTTGCGACTTGAACCCGGACAGGTTAACGTCTTTGATCTTCTGCAACTGTTCGTTCGACAAGATGGGCGAGCGCAGCCGAATCTGGTGGCAATTCTCGGGCACAGTCTCAATAATGTTGCCCTCGCTGCCCATATAGATGTCGGAGGCCGTCACCAACTCTTCGCGGATGCCATCCAGCGGCGGATTGGTCACCTGAGCAAACAATTGGCGGAAATAGTTGTACAGAAGCTGCGGCTGGTCAGACAAAACGGCCATGGGTGTATCATCTCCCATGGCCCCTACAGCCTCGACCCCATTCTTCGCCATCGGTGTCATAACAACCCGCAGCGTTTCAAACGTATAACCAAAGGCAAGCTGCTGCTGCAAAGTATTGCCCTGGCTTTGGACAGGCTGGGCAGGCGCCGCGGGCAACTGATCCAGTTCAACCAAATTTTCTTGCAACCACTGGCGATAAGGATGCGCGGTCGCGAATTGCTGTTTCAGCTCTTGATCATCGATGATGCGGCCAGCAGCAGTGTCGACCAAAAACATGCGGCCTGGTTGTAAGCGGGCTTTGTAGGCAATATTTTCAGGCTCAATCTCATCACCCAACACCCCGACTTCCGAAGCCATCACGACCAAATCATCTTTGGTTACATAATAGCGCGAGGGGCGCAAGCCATTGCGATCGAGCACCGCACCAACGATGGTGCCATCACTAAAGACGATCGAGGCCGGACCATCCCACGGTTCCATCATCGTGGCATGGTATTCGTAGAAGGCCTTCTTTTCGTCGCTCATGGTTTCGTGATTGGCCCATGGCTCGGGGATCATCATCATCACCGCGTGAGGCAGCGGGCGACCAGCCAGATGCAAAAATTCCAGCACATTGTCAAAGCGGGCGCTATCCGACCCATCCGGATCGATGAGCTGGTGCGTTACCTTGGGCAGATCGTCACCAAAGAGCGGCGATTTAAGCTTGGCTTGGCGAGCATACATCCAATTCTCATTGCCGCGAATCGTGTTGATCTCACCATTGTGGATCAAATACCGATTGGGGTGAGCGCGCTCCCAGCTCGGGAAAGTATTGGTGCTGAAACGCGAGTGGACAATCGCAATGCTCGATTCCACATCGGGGTCACTCAATTCCGGGTAATAAACGCCCACCTGTTCGGGGGTCAACATCCCTTTATAGACCACCGTGCGGCACGAGAGGCTGGTAACGTAAAATTGTTCGCGCTGGGGGTGACTGCCATAGCGGATCAGGCGCTCCGCTTGTTTGCGGATGACATACAATTTGCGTTCGAAGGCCAACTCATCATCACTTGTGAGTGCCTCCCGGTTACAACCAATAAAGACTTGGCGGATAAAGGGTTCACCGGCTTTGGCAGTCTCGCCAATCGGGCTATTGTCGGTTGGCACCGTGCGCCAGCCCAATAGTGTTTGCCCTTCTTGGGTCACAATGGACGCAAACTGTTCTTCAAACAGTGCGCGCAGGCCCGCCTCTTTGGGAAGATAGAGCATCCCAACGCCATATTCGCCGGGCTCTGGCAGCGCAAAGCCATTTTCGGCAGCAACTCGTTGAAAGAACTTATGGGGCAGTTGCATCAATAACCCAGCACCATCTCCAGTATTGGGTTCGCTGCCACACGCCCCTCGGTGGCTCAAATTCACCAACACTTTCAAAGCTTGCCGGATGATATTGTGCGACCGTTGACCCTTGACGTTGACGACAAAGCCGACACCACAGGCGTCGTGTTCAAAACTGGGATCGTACAGTCCAGCCTTGGGCGGCAACCCTCGGGATCGCTGAAATTCTGTGGAGTTCATACGCGAGCTCTCCTGTATGAATGCAATTGCACCTTCGAGAACACAGTTATCAATCTTTGGACGTCCGCAATCCTTGATCTCACCCAGATCGGAATAGGATCGATGAAACGTCTCGGTATTCACCAAGTGACCCAAAATCCAGTTATTCTAATCAAACTGTACTCGCGTTTCCCTTAGATATACTCCGGGCGAACAG
>CAZMRA010000099.1:2124-3952 GCA_964568485.1 uncultured Caldilineaceae bacterium
ACTCGAGATCCGCCACCCCGACGGGGCCCAGCGCCGACATTGGCGCTGAACGAGGGGCAGGGCGATGAAGCTCAATGGGGGGTGAGCCGATTGAGAATACGGAATTTATGACAGGACGAGGCGAATGGAGGGTGACGCTACCCAGCGCGTCTTTGCGCACTACTTCGCTAAAAATCCAGCCTACAAGCCACAGAGAGCCGGCATAACCGGTTGTGCACCCCGGTTCTAGCGGATTAATCCGATTATTCACAAGATAAGCAAAAAACGGCACACCGGAGTTATGACTTGTGATTTTTGTCACACGAGCGAGTATACAACAACCTTGTTTGTGTGACAAATTTCACACACTCTACTCGACATTGACGCTCTGGATGTCGGACTTAATAGTATACGTCGATCTCGAAAATTATGCAAACTTGTCATTTTGGGGTGCCGGAGCCCTGGGGTATCGCGCTATACCCTTCTAGTGCGCTTGCTTCACACCCCGCGCAATGGGTATACTAGCGATTAGACTAAGCCAGGAAAGTATTATAGCGAGCGGCCGGAACACGGGGCAAAGTGTTTTGCCCTGAATGTCTCTTTATTTCTTCGAGCTTTTGTGCTGTTGTGCCAACCGAAGTGGGAGCGGATTTATGTTCCAATTTTATGAGCCGGGGTTGTTGATTGATGACGATCTCGAACTGATCGTCAAAGAGCGCTACCCAGGCAACACCAGCCGAGGATGGGCCCCTTCATACCGCTTTAGCATGGTCCACCAGCAATCACGTGCCCAAGTGGGTGAGATCGAATTGCGCATCGGCACGAGCGAACACTTGTGTATGTACGCCGGCCACATCGGTTATGAAGTCTATAAGCCCTATCGAGGGCATCATTATGCAGCCCGCAGTGTGCTCCTACTCTTGCCACTGGCCCGCCGTTATGATCTGACACCGCTCTGGATTACTTGCAATCCCGACAATTATGCTTCACGTCGGACGTGCGAACTTGCCGGCTTCGAATTTGTCGAAATCGTCGATCTCCCCCTGCACACCGATTTATACCGCGAAGGCGAACGGCAAAAATGCCGATATCGTCGCTATCTATAAACGATAGACCATGGTGACGATGATCAATCACCACCCATCCAACACCTTAGGAGGAAGCTGTGAAGATTTTGTTGCACTATCCGTTCACGGAAGAGCAGGTCAATGCTTTCCGGCAGTTGGCCACCAGCCATAACAGCGAACTTGTCCACGTGACGAATGAAGCAGAGGCGTTGACCCACGCGCCGGATTGCGAAGTGATTCTGGGCGCCTTTCCCCCAGCAGTCTGTGCTGCGGCCCCCAAGCTGCGTTGGATCCAGTCTTTCAGCACTGGGATGGATAAGTTTCTCTTCCCCGAAATTGTTGAGCGCGATGAGGTGATGATCAGCAATGTGGCCGGGTTGTATGCCAGCCAGGGAGCCGAACATGCATGGGCCTTGCTATTGGCGTTGACCCGCGGCATTGTGCAATCGTGGGACAACCAAAAACTGCACAAGTGGGGTGGCGGCTCGAATATCGAGTTGGCGGGCACGACGCTGGGGTTAGTCGGGCTGGGCGGCTTTGGCTTGGAGATGGCTAAGCGGGCACAAGGCTACAACATGACGATCATCGCGGTGGATGCGGTGCGCACCAGCAAACCCGATTATGTAGCGGAACTGAAGCCAGCCACGCGCGAAAATCTGCACGATCTGCTACGCCGGAGCGATGTGGTTATGCTGGCCTGTCCGCTCACGCCCGAGACTTACCATTTGATCAGCACCGAGGAACTGGCACAAATGAAATCCTCAGCCTACCTGATCAACGTC
>CAZMRA010000099.1:3962-7921 GCA_964568485.1 uncultured Caldilineaceae bacterium
GGCGCTGGTGGAGGCGCTAAAGAACAACCAGATCGCCGGGGCTGGGTTGGATGTGACCGAAAAAGAGCCTCTGGCCGCCGATAATCCGCTGTGGGATGCGCCGAATCTGATCTTGACCCCTCACCGTGCGGGCGCTTCACAACATCGGCCGCGTATGGTCTTTGAGTTCTTCTTGCAAAATCTCGAACGCTATTTGCGGGGCGAAAAACCCGTGAATGTGATCGACAAGCGCCGCGGTTATTGATGAAAAACAGGATAGGAAGAGACGGAATTCGCTCTTCCTATCCTGCGGTTTCGTTACTTAGCGATAGCCGATGCTTTCGAGATATTGCACCATGCGTGCGCTGCGCGTGGCCTCGCTGATCGGGTCTTCTTGCCCCGGGATCGTATCGCCCGGTACGGATGTGACCCAGCGATTGTAGCCGATCTCATTTAAGACGTCGCGTACGGCCGCAAAATCGACCCCCACCCCATAGCCTACATCCACCCAAACAGGCAGATAATAGCCATCCTCGCGGCGTGAGGTCGAAGAATAATCTTGCAAGTGTACATAGTTGAGCTGCTGGCGGAAATCGCGCAGCGATTCTGCCGGATCGTAGCCCCAGAGCAGAGCGTGCGACACATCGATGCAGAGTTTGGTTTTATCGAGCAGGCTCATGTAGAACGCCCAATCTTCGCGGCTATCCACAAGCAGATTGGTATGAATGTGATAGCTCAACTCGAGTGGAGCGGCATATTCCGCCCACATCTCGGCGCCTTCGGCCGCATAACGCAGATCATCCTGCGTCACAGGGCGGCCGTCCGGCTTGGGACCGTTCATAAACATCAAACAATCGCAGCCCATTTCCTGGGCAAACTCGATGCGCCGTTTGTTGCGCTCGACATTTTCTGGATCACGATTGTCCGGTGAGCCACCAGCGGTATAGACAGCCAGCGGCAGCCCCACATTCTCGCAGACCCGTCGGAGCCGCTGGGGTGTGCCCAGCCAGTCGAGCGGCAAGCGACATTCCCAGCCATCCCAGCCTGCTGCTTTGAGCGCGGCCAACCCCCGTTCCAAGTCAGGATTTTTCCAACGTAGCGTGCTAAACGCCAGCTTAAACGCCATTGATTTCTCCTTTGTTTGGTTGTAATTGCTTTGGTCACCCATGATTGTATCACGGGCGGCAGATCATGCCAACGGGTTGACGGGTGACAACGGACGAACAACAAACATCCCGCACATTTGTTCGACGAATCCATAAGCAATTTCACATTTTGCGCCGAGCTGAGTACACTACCCTTAGCCCGCCCAGGACCACAGATTCAGCCAAAGGAGCCCGTATGGCCAATTCCACACCTATCATTAGCGTTGAACAAGTACGCTGGTTTCGGCTACAACGTGCTGGCTTGGTGACACCCTTTCCCAATGCCGAAACAGCGGCCGCAGCCCTCTTTGGTGTCCAAGCGCAGATCTTGCCCGCGGCCGGATTGGCGCTGTGGAACCGCACTAGCGGTTTGAGCGAGCGCCAGTTCAGTGACTTACTTTTCGAGCGACGTACCTTGGTCAAATTGTGGGGGCAGCGCAACACACTGCATCTCTACAGCAGCCAAGATTGGCCCCTGCTCTATGCGGCGCGCTCCATCAACAAAACGTGGTGGGAACGCGATTTGGATGAGCAGCAACTGCGCGAGTACGAAGCGGTGATCGAACAAATCGCCCTGCTCCTGCGGGAACGCCCCACGATTGGCCGCAATGATCTGCGTACCGCGGGATTTGCCCTGCAGGATCATCACTTTTCGGCCTGGGGTGGCGTCTTTGCGGATTTGGTCCGGCGAGGATATGCTTGTCATGCAGGGCGGGTAGGCAACGAAGGGCACTTTGCTCACCGCGAACGCTGGCTGCCGGATCTGGTTTGGGATCCCCCATCGGCCGAAGAGGCTAACCTCACCGTCATGCGCCGTTTTTTTGCTGCCTACGGCCCGGCTACTCTGCAAGATTTTGCCTATTGGCGTGCGGTTGCGGTCGCCAATGCGCGGGAGTGGTTGACCGCCTTGCGAGCAGAGTTGGTCGAAGTTGAGGTCGCTGGGCAACGGCAGTGGGCACTCGCCGAGGATCTACCGCTACTGCAAGAGACGCCACCACCGGCCGCCGCGTGGCCGGTCCGCCTGCTCTATCGGTTTGATCCCTATTTGTTGGCCCATAAGGAAAAAAGCTGGGTAGTCGATGACCCGTTTTACGCGCGTGTTTGGCGGCCAGCAGGCCACATCGAGGGCATTGTTTTGGTCCATGGCCGGGCGGCGGCCACCTGGCGGTATGATCGCAAGGGTAATGGCTTGCTGATCACCATTACTCCGTTCAAAAAATTGACGCGCACGGTCGAGAAAGCCAGCCAGAAGCAGGCCGCGCAGATCGCTGCCTTTTTTAACTTGCCCCTCACCGATATCCAGCTGGCGAGCCCAGAACATGCCTGACTATCCGATCACCATTCACCATCTCTATACCTCCCCCGGCCACAACTATTTTGGTCACGCCGCTGGGCAACCGGGGCACCATCCCACGCTCGCGCACGATGCGGTGATGGTGCAGGCTGGGCAAGGTTTGGTAGGTGATCGTTTTTTCGGTAAGGGCGCCAACTTTGACGGGCATGTCACCTTCTTCGCCTGGGAGATACTTCAATTGCTGTACCAAGCACCCGAGGTGTTGCCCGGGTTACCGGCCTCGCTCCGGCGCAATGTGATCCTTAGTGGGGTGCCGCTCAACGGCTTGATCGGCCAGGAATTTGCTATTGATGGGGTGCAGTTTTATGGAGCCAAACATTGTGCGCCCTGCCGTTGGCTGGATGAGATGGTGCTGCCCGGAGCGCGGCAGATCTTGCGCGGGCGGGGTGGATTACGGGCGCAGGCACTGAGTGACGGTATTTTGCGGCGCGGACCAGCTACGTTATACACTGCCGCGCCGCTCGATCTCACGGCGATCACTGAGCCGCTCCCAGTGCCGAAGTTGCCCGGTTGACCGTTTGTGCCTCAGCCAGTCACCCGCTTAGATCACATAAAATTCGGTTTGACGCCCATCCAACGGTCGGCAGCCAGCCTGCGTAAAGGCGACAATTTCCTCCAGGGGCAGGCGAACCTCTTCCCCTTCCCAAGCATCCAGTGGAGACTGGACCGATAGTTCCATGGTGAAGGTGCTATCGTAGGCCAGTGTCACCTCGCCGCGGCCGGGGTTATACTGCTGTTCCCAGGGCAAGCCAATCAGCGGGCCAGGCTCGTGCAAAAAGAGCCCAGTCGAGTGCGAATAGACGCGTGGCCCGGGGATCGCTTCCTGGCGGGCGCGCGTCAAAATGTTGTGCAATAGCTCATTGCCGCTCAACCCAGGCGCGAATTCAGCCATGTAAACATCTTGCATACGAGTGGCCTCGGCCATCAACTCGCGCAGATCGTCGGGGGCAGCGGTTTCGCCTGGCAACCGCACATAGGCCATTTGCTGGTGATCTGAGTTAAAATGGCAGTAGACGAAACCGACGTCGCAATGGATCAGATCGCCGGGACGGATAACACGGTCAGTAGGGCCATAGAGGGCACGCAGCGAAGGCCGCCGGAAGATCTGGAAGTACGGGCGGAAGGCCATGGGAAAACCGAGATCGGTGCAGCGTTGCCAATAGGCCCATACCAGATCGTCCACCGTCGTCTGGCCGGGGATGATCGTCTGGCGGCTGTAACATTCGGCAATCACCGCATGGGCCACGTTGCAAACATGCTCGTAAAAAGTGAGATCGTCGGCGGTCAGGGTCGTCAGCCAGCGAATGGCGGCTGGCTCAGCCGAAACTAGGCGCTCGACATATTTGGCGGGCAAGCGCTCGGTCAACTGGCGATAGAGGTTGTGGGTCAAGCCGCCGGCTGCCCATTGGATCGAACCGATATTAATGCCGATCCGCTGCGGGTCGTATTCTTCAAGCAGCTGCAAGAGGCGCGGCCACTGC
>CAZMRA010000099.1:7931-15817 GCA_964568485.1 uncultured Caldilineaceae bacterium
TCCGCTTCGAGTTGCCCAGCATAGGGGCGTTCGTAGAGATCGTGTGTGTTGGTGCCTGAAATGTTGAATCCCACGATCCCGTCATCACCGCGATCCACCAGGACCAGCATCTGCAAAATCGGACACCACGTGTCCATGGGGATCAACGTTGTATAAACTGGGTCAAGATTATCTTCTTGGCAGAGGATCAGCCACAGATCCAACTCAGCGCTGCGCATTGCCATGGGCATGACTTCTTGCAGCCGACGTTTGAGCAAGCGGTAGATCAAGTCGGCTCGCTGCCGCATGGGTAAAACATGTGGAAACGGGGAGGTGGCTTTCATATTCAGTTCCTGAGCACTAGAGACGATCAGATCTGAAAGTCTCGACCGTTGTCGGGAACAACTTTGTAACGATAGTTCGTTACGTAATTCGCCAATTTGGCATGTAATTTCTGCCAGCCGTTGCTTTGCAGAATTTCTCGGGCATGATCAACACTCTCGACCACACCAATGGCCAACATTTGCGGACCTTCACCGTACATGGTATACAAGACTTCACTTGGCTGCACGCCGAGCTGCATGAGCTTGGGGGCAAACTCGCGCACAACAAATTCGGAAAAGTCTTGCTCGCGCCCCATACGGATGTCCCACTCCATCAGCAATTTTACCCTAGACAATGATCATCACCTTTCCTATGGGTAGCAGCCACTTAGTTGGCGTCACGATACCAAAAGCAAAACGGAAACGCAACTTTTCTGGCGTGGCAACGTTCAAGCGCCTGCATCGTTGGGGTTGGCTTTTCGGGTTGCTCCTATTGATCGGCTTTGCTACCCCGGTCGCCGGTCAAAGTAATTCCGCTCAACCCGCCACGCACTATTTCCTGGTGCCCGCGGAAACCACCAGCGTGCGTTTACATACCCACATAGCCGATATTGATTTGGGCTATGATGGCAGCGCCTTGATCGGTGCAGTGAATGCGACCTACCGCCTGCAAAACACAAGCAATCAGGTAGCATTGGTTACCTTGACCATCCTCGCCAATCCATCAGGCAGCACGTTGAACCTGCCCGACAATTTGGTTGTCCTGGTCAATCAGCAACCTATCTCCTTTATGCCGAACGAAAGTGGTCGTCTCATCGCTCAGGTTCAAATTGGAGCCGACACTACCTTAGATCTAAACCTGAGCTATGCGATTGATCTGGGCAATGGACCGGTGACGACCCTGCGGTATAATATCCAGCCACTGCAGCAATGGTTGGGCCAACCGAGCTTGCGCGTCAGTATTGCGGTGCCCAATACGATTCCCAACAACAGCTGGCTGAACATCTTACCGCAAGGGTGGAATTATGCCCCGGGTAGCGGGCCCATCCCACGCATTCGCTGGCTATATGATCCACCACTGCCGGACCAGCCATTCAACTTTATCTTTATCCATCCGGCAACTTGGTCGGAGCTCGCTCAAGAGACGGCAGCTGCGGTCACTGGCGCGGGGCCTGCGCCCTTCTTGCGGTTGGGCCAGCGCTACACTGAACTCTATAACGCCACTGACAACGCTGAAATCCGCTCTCGGTTTTATGCACAAGCCGTAGCTGCCTATCTGGCAGGCTTGGACGAAACCGGGGGGGATCCGGCCAGCGCTACCACCGCTCAACTCCATGCAGGCCTCGCCACCCTCTACCGAACACGCTCGATCGGCGCCGATGGTGCGGTGGACCGGGCCTATATGGATCTGATGACGAGCGAGGCGGACCAAGCATTAGCGAGCTTGGATCCAGCAGATCCCCAGCATCGCGAGTTGCGCCAATGGCAGGTGGAAGGGCTGACCCTGCAATTGAATGATGCACGCAATCGTCGCGATTGGATCGCAGCTTTTGAAGTATTAGAACGGTTAGCAGCCTTACCGCCCGATGTGGTGGATCCGAGTATGCTGGCAGAGACCAACCGCGCGCTCTCGGTGCAACAGGCCCTCCAATTGTTGGAAGAGGGAGACAGCGATGCTGCCATGCGGTTGGCTGGGCCAGAGATTGCCAATGTCGACCTGTTACCAGCGCCGAATGCCCGCTCTTTGTTTGCCACTTGGCAAGTCACTGCCACCATCTCGCCAGAACAAGTGGAAGTGCTCTTTGCAGTCCTGCCCGCGGCTGGGCGAGCCAGTGAGGCTCAACAAGCGCTGACCAACTTGTTGGACAGTTGGCAGAAAAGTGACGCGGCTAGCGAACTCACCATTCGCCAGCCGGCCGCCAGCACGGATGAAGGCACGCCGATCGAGTGGGGCTTGAGTTTCCCGACCACGATGGGTACGAGTGCATTGGCCCGTTCTCTACCGCCCGGTGCCGATTGGGTTCTGGCCCGCACGGTGTTGGCCCAGCTTGCACCGCGTGTCGAGCGCACCAATCGTCTGCTCAATCAGCAAATCCGCTTGACACAACCACTAGATCTGCGTGATACGCATGACCAATGGCAGGGCATTGCGAATACGCTCGAAGAACAAGCCGCGCAAATTGAGGCTCAAAGCCCCAATCTGAACTTGATCCAAGGCGATACCACTGCCGCGGAGATGGCTTTATTGGCTCGTGTGCGTGCTGCGAATTATCGGGCCACCGCGCTCACCTGGCGCACTTTGGCCCGCAATAGCTTGGTAACGGTGCAACTCTCAGCCGGGATCGGGGTTCCACCAGTCACAAGAACTTGGCTCGCTACGCCAGAAACACCGTTACAAACGCTTACGCTCGAAGCGGACGTGATCAGTTTGGGGCGTTTGGTGGTAGTTTTGGTGATCGCCATTGGTGGTCTCTTTTTGCTTGCTGGCGTCTTGTGGTCATTGCTGTAACGCGGTGCTGGACGATCACCTGTCGGTGTTCGTCGCCTAACGGTCGTTTCGTATGGCAAACTCGATATTTCCCCCTTTTTCTATTACAATCTACTTATGGCAACTACAGTTAACCGTTCAATTCCAATCTACCGCAACAACTTTTATTTTCAAGATGGCGCGCTGCTTGTCGGAATCCTAACAGGGCTCCTCTATTTGATCGTGGCGATCTCCTTGGATGCTGCCGGTCACGTCCCGAGCATGGCGCTCTTGATCCCTGTGACGTTAGGCGCAACCGCGCTAGGCTTGCTGATGTCGTTTAGCCGGTTCGATGGCTTTTTTGCCCTGTCACACAGTATGTTTACGGGATTGGCATGGATCTTATTTTTGATGACAACTCTGGTCTCGGAACGGGAGATTGAATCTTTTCTAGACTTTGGCATTCCGCCCTTACAGGCCAAAGTCTATTTTGTGCTCTGGAAGTTGCTCAACTGGGTTGATGCAGCGATCAGCAGCTCGGCGAGTAATGACAATTATGTCTTTATCTTCGAGGTCTCTTTTCTACTCTGGTGGCTCACCTATTTGGGGGTTTGGGCCATCTTTCGCTATGGCTACACCTGGCGGGCGATTATACCAGCGGGCGTTGTTTTATTGATCAACACCTATTATGCACCTCAACCGGTCGTCGGCTTTTTGGGGGTTTTCTGCCTCCTGGCATTGCTCTTTTTGATCCGTACCAATTTGGCTGAACAACAGTTGCGGTGGCGAGAGCAGCAAATTTACTTTAATCAAGACATTGCGCTCGATTTTTTGCGTAATGGCTTTTTCTACAGCATCCTGGTGCTGACCTTGGCGTGGTTAGCGCCGAGCTTAGGGCGCAACCCATTGGTGCGCGAGTTGATGTCGCCGATTAATGAGCTTTATGAGGAGGTCAATCAGGAGGTCAGCCAACTCTACCAGGGCACCGCCAAACAGCAGCGCGCCACCGCTCCCACCTTTGGCAAATCGCTTTCACTCGGCGGCGAACGCACTGTCGAAAATATGCCCGTCTTCACGGTAAGCACACCGGCTGGGCGCTACTGGCGAGCTGTCGCTTTCGATACCTTTGATGGCCGCCAGTGGAGTAACACCCTTGAGTCAGAAGTATCCTTTACAGCCAGCGAAACTGTACCCGTACCAAGCTGGGAACTTCGTACACCGATCACGCAGACGATCACCTTGCTGGCCCCAATGGGTGGGGTGATCGTTGGCGCACCCGATATTCGCCAAGTCAGTGTCGACGTTGATGCGACTGGGCAGCCTTCCCCCGCGGCGGCAATCACGGCTGTGACGACAGATTACAGCCAAGCCCCACCAACAGGGTTTGAGGTCACCATGGCCATCGCCCAACAGGAAATGGATACTGGTGACAGTTATTCAGTTGTCAGTCACTATGCCCAAGTGACCCGTCAAGCGCTTGAAGCTGCCGGAACCAACTATCCGCAAGCGATTCTGGATCGTTATTTGCAACTTCCGGACAATTTTTCGCCTTTGGTAGCGCAGACCGCCTTGAGCGTGACTGCGGGTCTCGAAACGCCTTACGCCCAAGCCAAAGCGCTCGAAACCTTCTTGCGAACCTACCCATACGATGATGCCATCCCCGCGCCCCCAGCGGACAAAGATCCAGTCGAGTATTTCTTGTTCGAGCTGCGTCGAGGTTATTGTGATTATTATGCGACCTCGATGGTGCTGATGTTGCGCTATTTGGGCATTCCAGCACGCACAGCGAGTGGCTATGCCGAAGGCTTTTGGGACGAAGAGAACCTTAACTTTTATGTGACCGATGCCGATGCTCACACGTGGGTGGAGGTCTTCTTCCCCAATTTTGGCTGGATCGAATTTGAGCCGACCGCCGGTGAAAGCCCTTTGACCCGGCCTGAAGCTGCGCCTGAAACCAGCAACAACCAAACGGACGCGACAACGCCCCTCACAAGCGATCCCATCACTAGCACCGATCCCATGCTCGATCCATGGCAAGAAGAGATGATGAGCCAAGCTGGCGGGGTCAGCGAAATGCCTGTCAACAGTGGCCCATCATGGTGGATCTGGGCGGTCGGAGCGTTGGTGGTGGTGGCAATCGGCGTTTTGGGATTCCGCCGGACCAAAAATTTAGGGCCGACCGCGTTTACGCCGGAACTCTCGCCCATTCTCTTTGAGCGCCTACAGCGCTGGGCAGAGCGGTTAGGGCTGCGCGTGCGGAGCAGCGAAACGCCCTACGAACAAGCCCGTGCCTGGGGGCAAGCCTTGCCCGAGGGCCAGCCCTACATCAGTGCGATCACCGAAAATTATGTACGTTATCGCTTTAGCCAAGAAGGATTTCTCCAGCCGATGGAGATGACCAATACTCTTTCGGCAGAAAATAGCCGATTGGTCGCTGCTTGGGAAGCTTTGCAACCCCTGTTATGGCGTGCTTGGGGTCGCAAGGTCACCAACACCAACAGTCACCGCAACCCATTCCAACGCAAACAGGAATAAGTCATGTCACTCAATGTTGTCGCACTTACCCAAGATCTGATTGCCCAGCCCTCGGTCAGTACCCACAGCAATGCGGCCATCTCTGATTTCCTGGTCGATTTGCTGCAAAAAGTGGGCTTTGTCGTTGAACGGCTCTCTTACGATGACCAGGGACAAGAAAAGGTGAGTGTGGTGGCCCGCATCGGTGAAGGCGAAGGCGGCCTCGGGCTTTTTTCGCATTCGGATACGGTGCCAGGCGAGGAAGACAGTTGGTCGCCCTTTGACCCACGGATCGAAAATGGTCGGCTCTTTGGGCGTGGCAGTTGCGATATGAAAGGGCCACTGGCTGCGACCATTGTGGCAGCCAGCCAAATCGACGCCCGCCGTCTGCGCCACCCGCTGACCATTGTAGTCACTGCAGACGAAGAAGTCGGCTACGGTGGAGCCTATCAAGTAGCGAATGAGTCTCGCCTGCTGGCCGAGCAGTGGCCGAGCTATGGTGTGGTCGCCGAACCGACGCAATTGCGCCCCGTCTATGCGCATAAGGGCGGCGTCCATATCGCTGTCACGGCCCATGGCGTCTCTGCTCACACCAGCACTGACAAGGGCATTTCGGCCAACTTTTTGATCGCCCCCTTCTTGGCTGAGATGGCTGAGCTGCGGCAGCGCTTCCTGAGTGATACCTACTTTCAAAATCCAGAGTTTGATCCACCAACCAATGGCTTTAACCTGGTGATCAACGATGGCAATTGCAAACTGAATGTGACCGCCTCCAAAACAGTCGCGTCGCTCAGCTTACGCACTATGCCGAATGATCATCGCGAGGAGGCCATCGAGTTGATTCTGGCGGCAGCCCGCGCCTATGGGTTAGAGACAAAGCACCGCGGCTCTGATCCGTTTTATGTCTCGCCCGAGTCTGAGATTGTCAAAATGGCACTGGCGGCAACGGGGCTGGCCAAGGCTGAAACTGTTCCCTTTGGCACCGAAGCCTTGGTCTATCAAAAGTGGCTCGATCAGCAGGTGATCTTGGGGCCGGGTAATATTGCCCAGGCCCACACCGTTGGCGAATGGATCGACCTGGCGCAATTGGAAGAGTCAGTTGGCGTCTATCGCCGGTTGATCGAACAGATTTGTTGCGAATAGCAGGGTGGGTGATCGGGGGTTCCGATAGCCTCCCGCCCACCCTTTATCATCCCCAAACCCAATCCACAAGCAGAACATAACCTAGAGGAGTGATCATGCCCTATTTCTACGATCCGGCCGAGCGCACCCCGAAAGAAATCTTTCCTGGTGTCATTTCCCGCACCTTTTGGGGTGAAAAGATGTTGCTCTCGTTATTGGAACTAGAACCAGGGTGCGTTGTCCCGTTGCACAGCCACCCCCATGAGCAGGTGGGTATTCTGCTGGAAGGCGAGTTTGAATTCACCATCGGCGGCGAAACCCGCCATGTGAAAGCCGGCGACATCTTCGTGATCCCTGGTGGGGTCGAGCATACGCTGACCGTTGGCGATAAGCCGGTGCGTGCCCTCGATATCTTCAGCCCAGTGCGCGAAGACTACCAGTGGTAACCGATTAACCCTGTGGTGCGTTGGCGCCTGCTCCCCAAACTCAGCCCGCCGCACCGGACCACACTTTAACAAGGCGAAGGAGGAACCATGAGAGTTGTCGATGCGATTGCGCACATCTTGAAGGCCGAAGGTGTGGAGTATCTTTTTGCTTATCCGGTGAATCCCATCATCGAAG
This sequence comes from uncultured Caldilineaceae bacterium, assembly GCA_964568485.1. Classification (GTDB taxonomy): domain Bacteria; phylum Chloroflexota; class Anaerolineae; order Caldilineales; family Caldilineaceae; genus CFX5. Next base: position 14,958 of record CAZMRA010000099.1, read on the forward strand.
CTGCGGCCAAGCTCGACATTCGGACAATCATCGTGCGCCAAGAGCGGATTGGCCTCCACATGGCCGATGCGCTGGCGCGGTTGACCTCGGGCCAGAAGATTGGCGTCTTTTGTATGCAGAGCGGGCCGGGTGCCGAAAATGCCTTTGGTGGCGTGGCCCAAGCGTATGGGGAATCTGCCCCGATCGTGGTGCTGCCCATGGGATATTCTCGTGCGCTTACCAATGTGCAGCCCAACTTCAATTCGTTCCTCAACTTTCAACATGTCACCAAGACGTGTGAACAAGTGGTGGTGCCAGATGCGCTCCCGGCGGCGCTGCGCCGAGCCTTCACGGCCGTGCGCAATGGCCGCCCGCGCCCAGCCCTGGTAGAGATCCCCACCGACTTGATGAACGAGGAAATCGGCGATTTCCACTATCAACCCGTGCCGATCACGCGCTACGCTCCCGATCAAGCTGCCATCGAACAGGCCGCGACCCTCCTGCTCGAGGCTGAGCATCCGCTCTTTTATGTGGGCCAAGGTGTCCACTATGCCCAAGCTTGGGAGCCGTTGCGCGAACTAGCCGAGCTGGTCGAAGCGCCGGTCACCTCTTCGCTGGGTGGCAAAAGTGCCTTCCCCGAAAATCATCCCTTATCCCTGGGCTCTGGCGGCCGCGCCTACCCCAAACCGGTGCACCACTTTTTGCACAAAGCCGATCTGATCTTTGGGATCGGCTGCAGCTTTAGCAGCACCAGCTTCGGCTTGAAAATACCCCAGGGGAAACGCATTCTGCATGCTACCCTCGACCCCGCTGACCTCAACAAAGATGTGCCCGTGGAACATGGGTTGGTGGGAGATGCTCGCCTCATCTTAGAAGCTTTG
>CAZMRA010000100.1:0-15790 GCA_964568485.1 uncultured Caldilineaceae bacterium
CTGGTCTGCTCTTCGGCCCCTTCTGGGGCGGACTGTGGGGCGCAATTGGTTTACTGCTCGGGGCAATGCTTGCAATGTGGTTAGCACGGACTTTTGGCCGGTTTTGGGTCGAACGTTTGTTGGGGCCCGACCGGCTCGATCAATGGTTGCTACGCGTGCGGGGGGATAATACAGGGCTTTGGCTCCTCTTGTTGGCTGTCCCCACAGGTGATCTCCCCTATTTTTTGGCTGGGCTAGCCACAGTCAATTATGTCAAAATTTTTCTGCTGACGCTTGTGATTCGAGTGCCGGCCACGTTTGTGGTCGCGGCCATGGGTGCCGGAGTCGTTGGCCTATCCGGTTGGCAACTCGCACTGTTGGGGGGCCTTCTCGCTGGATTGTTAGCCCTCTTCTTACGATACCAGACTCCCCTGATGGCCTGGATCGATCAAAGACTGCAATCCTATATCGCCAAAACTAGCGCTCGTTCGCAACCGGTAAACAGTAGCAACGAACAAACATCCAGCCAAGATCATGTTTTGCCAAAAGTATAATTATTGATACACCGCCAGCGAAAGTTCCCGCGCGGAATAGGCCATTGCAGCCAGGCGCATCCGTTGTTGTGGGCTTGCGGGCATATGAGGAGATAGTGATGACGATTATTGAGCGAGTGGATGCAGATTTGACGCAAGCGATCCGCACGAAAGATGAACAAGCTAAGCAAGCATTGCGGGCTGCCAAAACTGCGTTGACCCAAGCGCGCACGGCAGGGATCAATCATGATTTGACCGATGAGGAAGCCATCACCGTATTGCAGAAATTGGCAAAACAACGGCGTGATACCGCTGCAGAATACGAGAAACTGGGACATAGCGAACGCGCCCAGCACGAGTTAGCTGATATCCAGATCTTTGAGCGCTATCTTCCCAAAGCCTTAACCGAGGCCGAAGTGGAGGAGATCGTACGCGAAGTGATCGCACAAGTGGGGGCAACCTCGCCGCGCGATCTGGGCGCAGTAATGGGCCCGACCATGGCGAAAGTTGCGGGACGCGCCGATGGCAAGCTTGTCAGCCAGATTGTACGGCGTTTATTGAGCTGAGGAAGGTTCATCTGCAAATTAGTTTGGCACTAGCTCAATAAGTGGGCCGAACTGAATGTTGCAGGGGTTGGGAGTAGTCTATGGCCCGAGATCCGTCCATATTGGCACGGCTTCAGGCATTGCTGCAGCGCAGCGGCAACGGGTGGTTTGGTCTGAATATAGCCGCAAAAGTAAAAGCAGGGCGTTGGTTTAACCAGCTGCTTCTCCTTACAATGGTGGGTTCAGCCAGCATTTTAACCATTGCTTTGCTGACATGGCAGCGCCCTTTTGGGGGACAGCTCCAGCTTAATGTTGGTGATGTTGCCCCATACGACATTGTCGCTCCGGCCGAGTTGCAGTACGAAAGTGTCTTTCTGACCGAGCGCGCCCGCGAACGCGCTGCCCAAGCTGTTCCCGACCAATATGATTTTGCCGAAGGGCGGCTACGCCGTCAGCAGGTGAGCCGCTCGCGCGAGATCCTCGAATTCATTACCATTATTCGCAATGATCCTTTCGCCACAGCAGAACTGCGCACCGATTACCTCCTGGGGCTGAGCGACTTAAATCTCACGCAGGATAGCATTCTCAATATTATGCAGTTATCCTCGGCAGATTGGGATGATGTGCTGGTCGAAGTGCCGCTGGCGTTGGATCGAGCCATGCGCGAGGAGATCCGTGAATCTACCTTGGCTTCGATCCGGCGGCGCGTGCCCTCGATGATCAGTGCCGATTTGAGCGAGGCTGCGAGTGCGGTGACAGCCGATTTGGTGAGCGGCCTGATCCGCCCAAATAGCACCTTTAATGAAGCGCGTACCTTGGAATTGCGCGAACAAGCGCGTGCTGGTGTGCAACCGCAGATTGTCTCCCTCGCTCGTGGCGAAACGATCCTGCGCGCAGGTGATCTAGCTTCGGCGGATGATATCGAAGCACTGCAACAAGTTCTGTGGCTACAAAGTGGCTGGGATCCCTGGCGCCTTGTGCGGGCCGTGGCGTTGACGGCGGTCGTGTTAGTGGTGTTGATCGGCGCCCTCTATCGATTGCATCCCCAAACGTTGCATAATTATCAAGAGATGGCCGTACTGGTAGTGATCTCGGTGATCTGGCTATTGGCAGCCAAATTCTTGATCATCCCCCATGAATGGCTGCCTTTGCTCTATCCACTCGCCGCCTTGGGGATGGTGATCACCGCCCTGATCCATGTGCGGGTGGCGATAGTCTTTACCATCGCCTTTGCGCTGATCATTAACTTCTTGGGAAGTAATAATCTCGCGCTCGTCTCTTATATGTGTGCGGGTTCGGTCATCGGCTCATTGGTGTTGGGGCGGCCAGAGCGGCTCAGCGCGTTTCTCTGGGCCGGGTTGGCGGTGATGGGCAGCAATTTGTTGACATATATTGCCCACCGGGCGACCTTTTTTGAATTTGAAGCCGCAACAATCAATGTGACGATGTTCCAGGGCTATTTGATTGCCGTGCTGAGCGCGGCGATCTCGGTGAGTGTGGCGGTGTTGAGCTATTTCGTGATCGGCAATCTGTTTAATATCACGACCGGGTTGCAATTAACCGAGTTGAGCCGACCAACTCATCCACTCTTGCGGCAGTTGTTGCTCAAAGCGCCGGGCACTTATCACCATACCATTGTCGTGAGCAATCTGGCCGAACGAGCTGCGGCCGCCATCGGGGCGGATGCATTTTTGGCCCGGGTCGGCTCCTATTACCACGATATTGGCAAAACTGTGCGCCCCTATTTCTTTACCGAAAACATCGCCGATGGCTCCTCGCCGCATGACAAGCTGGATCCGTACACCAGCGCGCAGATTATCATCAGCCATGTGAATGATGGGGTTGATTTGGCGCAGAAATATCGTTTGCCCATCCGTATTCAAGATTTTATTCGGGAACACCATGGCCGCATGTTGACCCAGTATTTTTATACGCAGGCTCAGCGGATGGCGACCAATGGAGAGGTGGTCAACGAAGAGGATTTCCGGTACGCTGGGCCACGCCCGCGCAGCAAAGAGACGGCCATTCTGCTCTTGGCTGATACTTGTGAAGCCGCTGTGCGTTCGATTCGCCCGGCCACGCGCGAGGATCTCGAACAGTTGGTGCGCAAGCTGATCGATGACCGGATCCGTGAGGGGGAATTGAACGAGAGCAACTTGACCTTTAAGGATTTAGAAACGATCCGCGAGATATTCCTGCAGGTCTTGCAGGGGGTTCATCACCCGCGTATTGCTTATCCGGCGCCGATCACCCCCGGTGAATCTGCCAACGAACGCAAGCCAGCCCCCGCGACGATTGGCGAGAAAGAGGGCGTCCCTGCTTCAGCGCCGGGCGGGATTGAAGAAGAAGCCATCCTCACGGTGACTCCGCGTGGCCTTGGGGCTATCGAAGATTACTCCTAACAAACTATCCTGCCGAGCCAATTCATGAGCACACCCTACGAAATTTATTGGGAAATTGATGAAGCGTTTGCCGCGCAGATCAACACGGCAGACTTGACTGCAGCCATTGTGCAAACGCTGCGCGTGTCCGAGATCAACACCGCTGAACTGACTGTGGTGATCACCACCGATGAGGCGGTGCGTGAGCTCAATCGCGATTATCGCGGGGTCGATGCCCCGACCGATGTCTTGAGCTTTGCCAGTGAACCCACAGAAATCGACGGTCCTGCCTTGGTGGTCCCACCCGAACTGACGGATAGCCTTGCTCGCTACCTGGGCGATATCATCATTGCCTTCCCCTATGCTGAGCACCAAGCTGCTCACTTCCAAAACAGTGTTGCTGCCGAATTACGCTTATTGGTTGTCCATGGTACTCTGCATCTGTTGGGCTATGACCATAGCACGCCGGAAGAGAAGACGGCCATGTGGGCCCAACAAAATGCGGTTCTGCAGCAATTTGGTGATGCGGGGCTCTCCGAGCGAGTTTATTCGTGATGAAGCCGGTTGCACACTCGACGCCCATGCCCGATACACCTGAACATCGCCACTTGACCGGACGCGACCGCTCATTTTGGGCTGGCCGCTGGTTCAGTCTGTGCGCTGCGCTCAGTGGCGCGTACCAAACTTTGCGTACCCAACCAAACGCCCGCATTGAACTACTAGCTGCGTTTGTGGTCAGCTTGGCCGGGTGGTGGTTTGGCCTGCATCCGCTGGAATGGGCGATTCTTTCCTTGACTTTCTTTGGGGTTTTGGCGCTTGAGGCCGTCAATACCGCCATCGAAGCCACGGTGGATCTGCTCTCGCCGAGCTATCATCCATTGGCCAAGCTGGCGAAAGATGCCGCAGCGGGCGCCTTGATCTTTATGGTGTTGGGCAGCATTGGGGTGGCGCTGGCGATCTTTGGCCCCCGCTTGTGGGCCTTGTTTTTTCCTGGAGTGTAAGTTGTATCAGACGATTGTGGTAGGCTCGCGCAATCCCGTCAAGCTCGCGGCGGTGCGCAACGTGGCCTCGCAGCTTTGGCCAGAGGTGACGGTAATTGATATCGAGGTTGATCCGGGGATCGCCGTGCAGCCGCTCAGTGATGAGGAATCGATTCGCGGGGCTACTAATCGAGCACAACTCGCGTTGGCTGCAACCACTGCTGACCTAGCGGTTGGTTTAGAAGGCAATACTGTGGAAACTCCCTATGGCCTGTTTAGCACCGGCTGGGCCGTAGTGATCGACCGGCAAGGACGCCGCGGCTTGGGGTCGAGTGGGCGTCTCCCTCTGCCCGCGGTGGTGGCGGCAGCAATCCGTCAGGGACGTGAGCTTGGTCCCTTGATGGATGAATTGATCGGCGAGGAAAATGTCAAACAACGCCAAGGGGTAGTCGGGGTGCTAACGCAGGGGCTGATGGATCGCACCAAAGCGCTGGAAGGTGCGGTGCTCTATGCCTTTGCCCCGTTTCTGCATCCGCTCTATATCCGCGACCCCTCAGCGCCTGAATAGCTCAATCCCCAAGTACTGGGAAGTGAATCACCAATTCCAAACGTGTCGATTGTACCATCGGCAGCAGATCAGCGAGAGCCGACCAGATCTGCTCCCTCCCCTGCATGAGGCCAATCTGTTCGAGAATCTCAGTTTGTTCGGTCAAGGCCAATAGATGCTGCATCGCCCCTTCCCCCCAGATGAGATGGGGTAAGGTTCGGCCATTGATGGCCAAAAAGACGCCTTCGGGTTCGGTCGTGAGCGCAATGGTGTGGATGCCTAATTCGCTGACCCGCCGCACAGTGCCTGGAGCTAAGGTCAGCAGGGCTTGCAAGCGCAAACCCATGCGGGTGAATTGCTCCCCCGTTACTCCCGCTAGTTCAAAATCCCCATCTGGACGATAGTAAAGCTCGGCACGGAGATGGGGTGATACGCCAACTGTCGCCCGGTAGTTGGCAAGGGCCGCTTCCGCGCGTCGGGCAGCCGAGTCTTCTGTATCGATCGACAAAGGAATCACTGCCTTCTCTGGGTCGCGCGGTAGATAGATCACCACCCGCATACGCGTACTTTCCAGCAGTGGCAAAACGCGTTCATTCAGCAGTTCAACCTGTGCACCCATCTCGGCCAAGGTATCGATCATGCCTTGCAGCGATTGCTCGCTCCACCCCAGCGAAGGCACGAGCTCCCCATTGACTCGGATCAACAGTCCATTGGGCGTATTGGCAACTTGAATATGCTGGATATTAGCCTCAGTAAGCGCGGCCACGGCAGCTGGTTGAACACGGATTCCCGCCAAGTCGGGCCCGAGTAAGGAAGCGTAATTGCTGAGGGGGAGACCGCCGATGGTTGGTGTGCCATCAGCCGCCAGCTCGACCACTACCGCTGGCAGATTGACCCATAGAGTAGTAGGTGGCTCATTCGCTTGGGCCTGGATCAATCCTCCCGGCCAACTCAGCCCTAATACGAACACAATACCAAATACAAATTTATAAAATATAGAAGTACGACGTGGCAGCAAGAACGTCCTCCTTATTCCTAATAACCCTGGTCTGTCTGAGGAGATGAGCTGGCAGTTCCTTACAGAAGAGTAATTAGGTGGATTGTAGCAGCTTGCAGCGTTGCGGGCAAAGTGGATAATTTATAGGGTGTAGTCAATGGGAGGCGAAACTGTCAGCGGATTTTCGGCGCAACTTGAATGGATAATTGGGCAGGAATCCATTCTTGCTAGGCGGTGTGCCAGATGTTGCTTTGCACGAATCCGCTGACAGCGACGTTGATATTGGGATATTGGAAGAGTAGGCGGGCGCGGGGGCCAGTTATTCTTTGACTGGGTTTGATACAATGGATTGCAGCTGCTGTTGGCGCGACATATCCAAACCGATCAAAACACGCCCACTCAGATCAGCCCCGCGGAAGTCGCCGTGGTCAAAGTTCACCCCAATGATGGTGGAGCCACTTAGGTCGGCGCCGGTAAAGTCGGCTCGATCTAGGTTGCTGCCTACGAGTTTGGTATTGCGCAGGTTGGCCCCTTCGAGATTGGTGTTGTTGAGGTTGATCCCCAGCACCCAAGCATCCGTCAGGTCGGCATCGCGTAAATTCGCCCCATCGAGGCTGCAAAACCAGACATGGGCACCATCTAGCTGGGTGTTCTCGAAGCGGGCATTACCCACATTGCTAGCAAAAACATTCTTTAGCGACCAAGCACCCGTGCTGGCTCGGGATTGCGATGCTTCTCGAGGTTGATTCTCAACAGTGAGGGCAACGGTTTTCTCTGCTCGGTGCTGCAATGCTTCGATCAACTGTGCAGCTTCGTCAACGGTCAACTTGCCTTCTTGCAACATTTTTAAGATTTGCATCCGTTCAGCATTCATATTCAGTTCTCCAGAAGAATAAATATCAACTTGGCGAAACTTGCTACAAGCTTGCTCGTACTAATTGATAGATCAGCGGAGTTGTGCTAACCGTTCGGTGGCCTCTCCGACTGCGATCTCGCCCCGATCCAGTTGGTCCAGAATCTCTTTGCGGCGGGTTTTAACGTCGCTCTCTTCTTCCGCAGGGGTTTCGACTTCAAACCCAAGCGCCTTGATCAATTCGTTGAGTTGGTTGCGAATCAGCCAATACGAGATGCCCAACTCACGTTCCATCTCTTTGACATTGCCGCGACTTTTCACAAAGGCTTCAAGAAAGGTTTGATGCTCGGGGGTAAGTTTACAAAATCGGCAAGGTTGATAACGACCAGTAATGACAGTTTCACATTGGGTACAATTTAGTCGGGTTACTTCTAATGCCCCACCACAGGAAGGGCATTTTTCAATGATTTTGCGCATGATTTTCTCCTTTTTGGTTATTATACAAAAATTTTGAAATTTGTCAATAGATTTTTGAAAAATTGACAAAAATTTGAAAATACTAAAAACAAAGGCTCGGAAATGAAACTTTCCGAGCCTTTGTTGAACTTTAAGAAGAGTTGGCTGTGCTGCAGGCTAGCTAGAGTTTACTCAAGAATTGATAGATGGCATCTGGGTTGCCAGGCAGCCCTTCATGACCAAAGTCGGGGTAGAGGATGTACGATTTTGGCGCCGTGATTTTGTTGTAGGCGGCAAATTGGGTCGAAGGAGGGCAGACCGTATCCGAGAGGCCCACCGAAAGCAAGATTTCTCCGCGGATGCGCGGCGCGAGATGTTGCACATCGACATAGCCGAGGCGCGTCCAGATTTCTTCGGCGCGCTCGTGGCGTGGATCAAAGCGGCGGAAGTACTCCTTCAGTTCGGCATAGGCATCCTTGGCTTGATCGATCTCCCAAGTGCGCTTGTAGTCGGTCAAGAACGGGAAGACCGGCGCGGCCATTTTGATGCGCGGTTCGAGCGCGGCGCAGGCCAATGTCAAGCCGCCACCCTGGCTGCGCCCTGTGGCACCGACGCGATCCGGATCTACGCCGGGCAGGCTCATGACAATCCGCGCCAGTTGCGCCGTGTCTAGATAGACCTGGCGATAGTAGAGCTTTTCCGGGGCGTCATCCAAGCCACGGATGATGTGGCCACGCAAGGTCCAGCCTTGGACAGCACCATTGTCTTCCGAGCGCCCGCCCTGCCCGCGGCAATCCAACGCTGCCACCGTGTAGCCCTGGGCCACATACGCCAGATGATCGACCCACTCGCCCGAGTTGCCCGAATAGCCGTGAAAAACGACCACGGCGGGGTGCGGCTCCGGCGCGTTGCGCGGCTGCAACAATTTGGCATAAACCCGTGCGCCGCCAACCCCGGTGAAATAGAGGTCGCTGCATTCGGCAAATGAGGTTTGAAACTCCGCTGGTTTGATGTCGATTTGCGGATCCAGCGCGTGCATCTCGGCCAGAGCTTTATCCCAGTACTCATCAAAATCGGCCGGACGAGGATTGCGCCCTTCGTAGGTCAGCAAACGCTCGAAGGGCATATCAAACAGTAAAGGCATAGAACGCTCCTTTGTTACAAATGGCTGTTTTAGGAATAGGATGAGAGAAGAGAGTGCTGGGGTGGCAAGCGTTGCCTTTCGCCCAGCACTCCATCTTCGCGATTATTCGTTGCCGCTCAGCTGCTTGGGTTGGCCGGCATACCACATCAGCAGCGCAAAGACGGTGATCCCCAATAAGAGTGAGCCCAGCACCGTATACATGGTGACCTGTGGCCCGCTGGACTCAAAGAATTGGCCAATAAACCAAGGGAAGAACATGCCCCCAGCGCTGGAACCAATGAAAAACCAACTGGTGACAAAGCCGGTGATCTTCATTCGGCGGCCGGCCCACGTCAACATGACGGGGAAGATGGCGGCCATCGAGAGGCCAGTGCCAGCGATCCCAACGGTGAGCACGCTGCTCGACGTTGGCCAAAACAAGATCAACAACGCACAGATCAATTGCCCAAAGAGCCCGCCCCACAAGATGACGCGCGGGCGGACGCGCACTGTGAGCGGAAGCGAGAGCAAGCGACCCAGTGTAAAGGCAAACCAGAAGAGCGATGTCCAGTACGCGGCGGTCGATTCAGTGGCATGTCCCAGCGCGAGTGCATATTTATCGATCCATCCCGAATAGCCGCTTTCGGCCCCGACATACAAAAAGAGGAAGAAGGCGACCATGCCGGTTAAGAGGTAATTGACGCCCAACCCACTGGTGGAATCATCTTCGCTCTCGGCGGGTGGACTGGGCAATCGCGCCACCCAAATAATCATCGGCAGGAGTAAGCCGCCGAGCACCCAATAGGCCCACGTGATGTCGCCGGTCAGCCCGATGGCCCGCGCCACCACCAGCGGGGCGATCACGGTACCGATGCCAAAAAAGAAGTGGAGCGCATTCATGTAAGGCCCCACGTTGGCGCGGCGTAACCAGACGATCAGCGTGTTGATGCCGACATCCATGGTCCCTTCGCCCAGGCCCAAGAGCATCACAATGGCAGCCAGTAACCAGAGCGAGGAGATGAGCGGAATGGTGAGCATGGTGAATAGCATCAGGCCCAACATCCCCGCGATGATCGGATGGCCGGCGTAGCGATCATAGAGGCGGCCGCCCAAAAACGAGCCCAGCAAATAGCCAAGCGCCCGCATGGTGAAGAGCCAGCTGATCGCATTCAGGGGGGAGCCGGTGTTGGCGGCTAATCCGCTCAGGGTCGGGCCGAGCGAGGCGGTGACCATCCCTAAGCCAATAAAGGTAACATAATAGGCAATGGTGATGGCATTTTGGCGTTGCTGCGCCGCTTGAACAGATTGTGCAGGAGCGGTGACACTCATATAGATTCGACGCGTGCTCCTGCTGCTGCCCGGCTCATATAGACTTCGGGCCACACATTAGTGGCTTTGCTATATTTCTCGTAAATGGCGTCAGCTACGCTCTGTTCGCTGCCTGGTTCAACAAGCGCGACGGCACAGCCGCCAAAGCCAGCGCCCGTCAACCGTGCGCCATAGCAACCCGGCGCACTACGCATGGCCTCGACCATCGTGTCGAGTGCCGCACTGCTTACCTCGTAATCAACCCGCAAGCTCTCGTGGCTGGCGTTCATCAACCGGCCCACCTCGGCGAGATCACCGGCTCGCAGGGCGGAAACGGTCTGTAGTACCCGTTCATTCTCGCTTACCACATGGTGGCAGCGCCGGAAGACCGTTTCGGATAAGAGATCGCGATGCGCGAGCAGTTGTTCGCTGGTCACATCCCGTAACGCACGGATTTCAGGTAGAACGGCCTGGAGCGCGGCGACGCCAGTTTCGCATTCTTGGCGCCGTTGGTTATACGCGCTACTGGCCAACGAGCGACTGGCCTTGGTGTTGCCAATTACCAGGGAGGCATTGGCTGGAAAGGGCACAAGTTCGTACTCGAGGCTGCGGCAATCGATCAACAGGGCATGGTCCTCGGCACCCAACATGCTGATGAATTGATCCATGATGCCGCAGTTAACGCCGACGAACTGATTTTCGGCGCGCTGAGCAGCCTGCGCAATTTGGGGTCCGCTCAGGCGATCTTGTTGATTTGCAGCGGTCATCAACCCTAGAGCGGATGCAATTTCCAGCGCGGCTGAACTACTGAGCCCACTCCCGCGCGGCACATTCCCGCTGATCACCCCATCGAGGCCGGTGAGCGTCAAGCCCTGCTCTTGCAGTGCCCAGGCCACACCTTGCACATAGTTGGCCCACAACTTTTCTTTGTGGTATTGCAACTGGTCTAGATCAAATTCATGATGCTCGTCATAGTCGACGGAATAAAGCCGCACGCGCCGGTCGTTGCGTGGGCGCATAGCCAGCCGCACATCGCGTTTTAATGCCACAGGCAACACAAAGCCATCGTTATAATCGGTGTGCTCCCCGATTAAGTTTACTCGGCCTGGCCCAATCGCAACCTGCGTGGCCGATTCGCCATAGCATTGCACAAAGGCGTCGAGCAGCGGCTGATTTTGATTTCCCATAGGGTTTCCTCAGAATAAAAAATAGTGCGCAAAGATTGTTCGTCAAACGCCAGCTATCAAATCAATAAAGATTCACGCCTCTGCACGTCGACAAACGGAATAGAGATTCAAGTGGCCATTTTTACCATCGGCGTAAAAGTGCGTGCAAATGTTGAGCCCCGCCGCGGTAGCCAGTGCGTTGATTTCGGCTTCGTCGAGCTGATGCACGTAGCGGATGGCCTCAACGCCTTGTTGCCAGGGTAAAAGCGCATCACCCGGCTCGACCTCTTCGGGATGTACATCGATAGCCGACCAGTCGATCTGTTTGTTTGCCAAGCGTGGGCTGCTGAAAAATTGCCAATTCGAGAGGATCAGCACACCGCCGGGCTGGAGCAAACTCCCCATTTCGTTGAAGGCTTGCTGGCGTAAAGCTTGTCCCGGCAGGTGATGCAGTACCGCCAAACAGACGAGCAGATCAACCGGCGCGTGCTGGGGCAACGTACTCGCCCAGCCCGGAACTGCCAGATCGATTTTGGCAAATCGAGTGCGGATCTGCGGCAAGGTGAGCGTTTGCTCGGTTGCTAACTGGAGGAGGGTTGCGTCGCCATCGACCCCAAGATAGGAACTCGCATACCCAATGTAATCGAGAAAACGCGCAAAGCGCCCATTGCCGCAGCCGACATCCAATACCTTGACCGGATGCTCCAGCCCTGTTGGCAGCCATGGAATCAATTGATCCCAGCCTACGGGGAAGCCCCCGCGCGTTTGATCGAATTCGCGGGCAACGGTAGTATAAAAGCGGCGATTCAGCTCGAGCAACTTGGCTTGGAGCGTCGGGTTCATTGGATACGACTTCACTCAACAATCTTGAGCACGTATGATATACTAAGCCCATGAAACGAATTCTGCTACAGGACGAAATCCCGGCCGATGTGCTGGAAAAAAACCAAGAATGGCTCAACAAACGGCGTGACTATGATCCTGCCGAGCATAGTGCGACGCTCTATGCCATCTTTCGGGCGATCCAGCAAGTACCCGACGCGGAATGGGATTATCGCAAGAGCTTAACACCTATTTTAGCCCGCTTTCCCAAGGAGGGCAAAGGGCTCTACTCCAAGGCAAATTTAATTGCTGGCTATCGTCACCTGGTGGCTGAGGGTGATCTGGAAGCGGATCCGCTACTGGCCAAGCGCATCACGATGAAGCCAATGCGCACGCAAAGTGGTGTGGCGCCGGTAACGGTGTTGACTGCGCCGGCCGGCTGCCCGGGGAAATGCATCTTCTGCCCGGACGATTGGCGCATGCCCAAAAGCTATATCTTCGACGAGCCAGGCTGTCAGCGCGCCGAACGCGATGGCTTTGACCCCTACAAACAAACGTTGGGGCGCATCAACGCCTTTGAAAGCATCGGTCACACGGCAGACAAGGTCGAGCTGCTGATCCTAGGCGGGACGTGGAGTGCCTACAGCCGCAACTATCGCGAATGGTTTGTGCAGCGCTGTTTTGATGCCATGAATGCGGCGGGCAATCCCGACTATCAGGATTCGACCTCGTTGGCCGAAGCCCAAGCGTACAATGTCACCGCTACCCATCGCAACGTGGGCTTGGTGATTGAAACTCGGCCCGACTGGATTACGCCCGACGAGATCCGCCATCTGCGCCAGCTTGGGGTGACCAAAGTGCAGATCGGCGTGCAGAGTTTGGATGACGAGATCCTCACGCTCAACCAGCGCGGCCATGATGTTGAATCGGTGCGCCAGGCGCTGGGGCTGTTGCGCACGGCTGGCTTTAAGCTGCATTTACACTGGATGCCGAACCTGTATGGCGCGACGCCCGAAAAAGATCGGGCCGATTTTGCCCGTTTCTTCGATGATCCGGCCATCCGCCCCGATGAATTGAAGATCTACCCCTGCTCATTGATCGCCGACACCGGCTTGTACGAACTTTGGCAGCAGGGTAAGTATCACCCCTATACAGTGGAAGAGATGGTCGATCTGTTGGCGGATGTCAAGCCGACGATCCCGCCCTATACACGAGTGAATCGGCTCTTCCGCGATATCCCGGCGCATCATATCCAAGCTGGGGTCAAGCTGAGCAATCTGCGCCAAGTGGTGCACGATGAATTAGCCCGACGGGGCCAACAATGTGGCTGTATTCGTTGTCACGAAGTCAAACGGCGCCAGGTCGAGGCCAATGAGTTGGTCTTGCGCAACTATACTTATGACACTGATCTGACGCGTGAACACTTTCTCTATTTTGTCACGCACGAAGAGAGCAGCCAGCCGGGGTTGATCGCCGGCTTTTTGCGCCTCAGTTTACCCCTGGCGCCGAATGTCGGGAGCCGCGCCTTTTTGCCTGAAATCGCCGAGAGCGCGATGATCCGCGAGGTTCACATCTACGGGCCAGCCTTAAACATCGGCAAAGAGAGTGAGGGTCAGCCTCAACATGCTGGGTTAGGCACGCGACTGCTTGAAGAAGCCCGCCGCATCAGTCGTGATGCTGGCTTCCGCCAGATCAGCGTGATCGCCGCCACGGGCACGCGTGGCTATTATGCCGCCCGCGGCTTTACGCAGGGTGAGCTTTATATGAATGCTCCTCTCTGAGACTTCTCGACAAACTTTATCGCTTGATTCTCTGCAACGCGCCGAATACTCGGCGCGTTTTTTGTTGGTGCTTGGGACTATCCTCTTATGTCAAACGATAGACTAACAGAGCGCATGCGTAGTTCATACAGCTGAGGATTAGGCTGGAATTCAGAAATTATCACTGTATATTGATTGGATGGGAAGCGTCCAATACCTGGGGAAGGGGAACATTTATGCGTTTGGACAAATATACACAAAAGGCGCAGGCCGCTCTACTGGAGGCCCAAAGCACCGCCGAGACCTATGGCCACGCGACTGTGGATCCAGAACATCTCTTGGCTGCGCTGTTGGCCCAAGAAGGGGGCGTCGTGCCTGCGGTGATCAACAAGATCGGCGCGGAGTTATCGGCGATTGAACGTGCCGTGGAAGGGGTGCTTAATGCCAAGCCGCGCGCCAGTGGGGCTAGCATGCAAGTTGGCTTAGGCCGCGAGACCAACAACCTCATCAAAGAGGCCGAGACCATCGCCAAAAATATGAAGGATGAGTTTGTCTCGACTGAACATTTGCTGATGGCCATTGCCTCGACAAGCGGCAAGATGCGCGATCTGTTGGCGCGCTACGGGGTGGATTACAACACCATTTTGCAGGCGCTCGCCAGTGTGCGCGGTAGCCAGCGGGTAACCAGCGACAATCCGGAATCGCAATACGAGGCACTCACCAAATATGGCCGCGACTTGACCGCCGATGCGCGCAAAGGCAAGCTCGACCCAGTCATCGGTCGCGACGAAGAGATCCGCCGCGTGATCCAGATTTTGAGCCGCCGCAGCAAAAATAACCCCGTGCTGATCGGTGAACCTGGCGTGGGGAAAACGGCCATTGTCGAAGGCTTGGCGCAGCGTATTGTCAACGGGGATGTGCCGACTGGCCTGCGTGACAAACAACTGGTCTCGCTGGATCTCGGTGCGCTCGTGGCCGGGGCCAAATACCGGGGTGAATTTGAAGAGCGGCTCAAGGCCGTGCTCAAAGAGGTGACGGATGCCGAAGGCAAGATCATCCTCTTTATTGATGAGATGCACACCTTGGTCGGGGCTGGGGCTGCCGAAGGCTCGATGGATGCCAGCAACATGCTCAAGCCGATGCTGGCCCGCGGTGAATTACACGCCATCGGCGCAACCACGCTGGATGAATATCGCAAGCACATTGAGAAGGACGCCGCGTTGGAGCGGCGCTTCCAACCGGTGTATGTCGATCAACCCAGCGTGGAAGATGCGATCAGCATCCTGCGGGGGCTGAAAGAACGCTACGAAGTGCACCATGGTGTGCGCATCACCGACAGCGCCGTGATCGCGGCTGCGACCTTGAGCCACCGCTACATCACCGACCGCTTTCTACCCGACAAGGCGATCGACTTGATCGACGAGGCTGCCAGCCGTTTGAAGATGCAGATCGACTCCAAGCCCCAAGCGCTGGACGAGATCGACCGCGAGGTGATGCAGTTGGAGATCGAGCGGGAGGCGCTCAAGAAAGAAAAAGATGACGCCAGCAAGGAGCGCTTGCGTGAATTGGAAGATCAGCTGGCCAACCTGAAGGAAAAGAGCGCCGAGCTAGCCACCCGCTGGCAATCTGAGCGGGAGTCGATCACCGCGGTGCGGGCGTTAAAGGAGCAGATCGACACCGTGCGTACGCAGATCGAGCAGGCGGAACGGGCGTACGATCTGCAAAAGGCGGCCGAGCTCAAATATGGCAAGATGCGCCAGTTGGAGGCCGACTTGGCGAGCGCGGAAGAGCGGGTGCGCCAGTTACAGAGCCAAGGGGCCTTACTCAAAGAAGAAGTGGATGCCGACGAGATTGCCGCCATTGTCAGCAAGTGGACCGGTATCCCTGTGAGCAAGTTGCTCGAAGGTGAACGAGCCAAGCTGCTGCGCATGGAGAGCGTGTTGCACGATCGGGTGATTGGCCAAGAGGAAGCGGTGCGGGCCGTGGCGGCCGCGATTCGTCGCAGCCGCGCCGGTCTGCAAGACCCGAATCGACCTATCGGCAGCTTTATCTTCTTGGGACCGACGGGCGTTGGGAAGACCGAACTGGCTCGGGCGGTGGCCGATTTCCTCTTCGATGATGAGCAGAATATTGTGCGCATCGACATGAGCGAATATCAAGAGCGCCACACCGTTGCCCGCTTGATCGGGGCGCCACCCGGCTACGTGGGTTATGATGAGGGCGGTCAATTGACCGAAGCGGTGCGCCGTCGCCCCTATTCGGTGGTGCTGTTCGACGAGATCGAGAAGGCGCATCCCGACGTCTTCAACGTCCTGCTGCAGGTGCTGGATGATGGTCGCT
>CAZMRA010000101.1:0-15635 GCA_964568485.1 uncultured Caldilineaceae bacterium
ATCGGATGGGCCAAAGCCTGGTCGATGGAATCTGAACGTCCGACGATATAGGTGGGAATCCCAGTTGATTCAAGTTCCACGTAGAGAGGCTGATAGTCGGCTGGGCGGCCAAATGTGGAGCCATCGATAACAATGGCCACGCTGTTGACCCCGCGGCGCTGAAGTTGTTGGAGCGCAACTGCCCATTCTGGGTTGGGATCGGGGCTAAGTGCAATCACGGTGTCGTTGCGGTTGAGGCGACTCCCATCGGTAGCGATCAAATTGCCAAAGGGGAAATTCCCTTGGGCCTCGACCACTGCCAATGCCTCCAATATCTTATTGAGCTGACGTTCCCCGCGGTCCGCTTGTAGAAATTCTCGGGTTCGCCCACGGCAACTCATGCCAACCGCCCGGTTGCGATTCAAAAAATAGCGGGCCAAGCTAGCTGTAACCACAATCGCATATTCGGTGGTGATCGGCGGCAAATCGAACATAGCACTTTGCCGACGGCGGCTGCTCAACGCAAAGATCCCCGGCTCCAACGGGGGTGGACTCCAGGGCATCGCGCCTTCTACATCGCGAAAAAGATCGAGATAGAGCCAAACATCAGCGGTTGGGTCAAGCTCAAACTCTTTGGACATTAAACGACGAGCGCGGGCAGTCGACGGCCAGTGGATGCGGTTGAGGCTGTCTCCCTGCACATACTCGCGCACGGTTGAGACATTGCTGGTCATCTGATTGGTGCGACGATGCAACGCCTCACCACCCGATAAGTCGGACACCGCCGGCTCGAATGAGGTGATCTCAACGGTGAGCGGGTAGACAGTAAGATAATTGACGCGGGTCAATTCTTGCTCAACTTCGAAGATGCCGAGTGGATCCCCGCTGCGTAGGACGATAGGCCCTAATCGAAAGCGCCCGCGTTGGGTGCAGAGCGTCTTCACCTGCCAACGCTGGGAGCTGCGTCGCCCCAGATTGTTGATCACCCGGCTGGCTTGGTGCAAAGGCAAATTCGATTGGTCTTCGATCTCCAACCACAATTTGGGCCAAGCACTGCGATTGGCCAGCTCGAATTGTTCTTCGGCGAATTGCCCTACCTGGCTACGTTGTGTACGCGTAAAACGGCGCACGCCAACTGCATGCATGCTGAGCCTAGCCCATAAATAGCTGAGGATCAGCACCGCAGTCAGAAAATAGGCCAAATTGAAGGCAATACTGCGCCCGCTATTGAAGGCTAATAACCAAGCGACCGAAACCGCAATCAACAAGAAGATCAGGCGTGAAGACATAGGTTAGGAATTAACGGACCCGAGCGCGGGCACCAGGCACCGGTGTATGCCGGAGGGTGTCTTCGATAATCTGCCGAGCGGTGACATTTTTGATCCGGGCCGATGGGCTGATGATCAAGCGATGGGCCAAGGTTGGTTCGGCCAACAACTTCACATCGTCGGGAATCACGTAGTCACGTCCTTCAATGGCTGCCCAAGCACGCGCAGCTGCAAAGAGGGCGAGGCTCCCGCGTGGGCTAGCCCCCAGATAGATGTCGGGGTGTTCACGCGTGCTGGTTACTAGATCGACAATGTAATTCTTAACCAGATCGTCCACATAAACGGTACGTACAGCCTGTTGCGCCTCGACCAACTCTTCCACACTCACCACTTGGTCCAAGTCTTCAATCGGGTGATGGTCGGACTGACGACTCAGCACATCCACCTCATGGGACTTGGACGGATAGCCTAGATGGATACGCATCATAAAGCGATCGACCTGGGCTTCAGGCAGCGGGAATGTCCCTTCATATTCGATTGGGTTTTGAGTAGCCAGCACCAAAAACGGCCGAGGCATCAAATGGGTAATCCCATCCACGCTGATCTGGCGCTCTTCCATGGCTTCGAGCAAGGCAGATTGGGTTTTGGGTGTGGCCCGGTTGATCTCGTCGGTCAGCACAATTTGGGCCATAATCGGCCCCGGTCGGAATTCAAACTCTTGACTCTTTTGGTTAAAAATACTCACACCCGTCACATCGCTAGGGAGCATGTCGGGCGTAAACTGGATACGCCGGAAGGTACAGCCTACGCTACGGGCAATCGTACGGGCCAACATGGTCTTGCCCACACCCGGCACATCCTCGATCAGCAGATGACCTTCGCATAATAGAGCGAGAAGGGTCATCCTGGCTTCGTTGTGTTTGCCCACGATCACGCGCTGGACATTAGCCAAGACGCGCTCTGCTACGGTTTGCACGACTCTCATGCGTCACCCCTCAAAATTACGGCAAAATAAAATCGACAATTGCTCCACCTTAGGCGACCTTCCCCAAAAACGTTGTACGCCCCCGTACAAACGCAGCCGCTGCTGGATAAGCTCCACAAAATCTATTAGATTGATCGCAAAGCGGCTGCTGAATCCGATCAGCAACTAGGTGCTTACTTTGAACTCTCTGGGGCAGAGGCTATCGAGCCAACAGCTATCGATAGGTTTACCCAAGCCGCAACCAAGTTTGAGATAGCATCCAAGAGGAGGCCTACAATGGGAGTAACTGAGCTCTATTCACCTATCCGCTACAATACCGTACTTGGCCATTCTGGGCAAAAAATTAAGGTGCTTTCAAGCTACAACCACGAGAGAATCCCGACGCGTGATCTGTCGGTTCGACATGCAGCACAATCATGCTATAATAACACGCTACGATGATGACCGAATGCTCATGCGCAAGTCAATCTACTCAAAGGCAGCATATTTATAAGGCAAAACATCATGGAATTGCATGAATACCCGAGACCGGCAAATGACACTGGGATTGGTGTCCACTGGGCCCCTGGGTATGCCACCGCGGTGGGGATCAATCGGATTCGCGACTTTTGGTTGCCCGAATTGAAAGCCTTAGGTGTGAAATGGGTAAAAATCTTCAACCATGATGGGGCGCTGGACTTCGCTGAATTGCTGCTGGCCGAAGGGATTATGCCGATCGTGCGCATCTATCGGCCTACCCCCAACCCGAGCCGACTTGGTGTGCGCGAGGTTGTGCAAATCGACGCTTTTTTGCGCAGCGGCGTGCGTTATTTCGAATTTAATAGCGAACCGGATCAAGATGCCGAATGGCGCGGGGGACGAGTCCCCGCTAATGGCATCGATCTCGTGACCGAAAACACCATTGCCAACCTAGAAACCATCCTCGAACGCGGCGGCATGCCCGGCATTCCGGCTATCTCCAATGGCAGTCGCTGGGATCTCGTAGGCAAGATTATCTCCCACGGGCGTAAAGATCTCTTGGCGGGGCCCGTGTGGCAAGCGGTCCACAATTTTTCGCGCAATCGTCCCCTCGACTACCCTTATGACATTGGCAATCAAGAAGGTGCGGCCTACACGTACCGTTTTTATCAGGTCTTGCAAGGGGAGAGCTGGGGCGAAGATGCGTGGCGTGGACGCACACTCGAAGATATCAACCGCTTGCGCCGCGACCGCTGCGCCCCAGGTGCAACCATCAATGATGATCCGGCTTGCTGGCTGGCCTATGAATATTTCGATGCGCGCAACCGCAGCCACTTAGGGCGTAGTTTGCCGATCCTCTCCACCGAATGCGGGTATTTGATCGGTGAAGATATGGATCCGCGCTATCCAGCCACCACGCCTGATCTGCACATGGCCCAAACGCTCGAAGCTTGTCGTGTGATGATGGGCACGAGTCAACGCTTCAAACCCGCGCCCGATTATTACTTCTGTACGTCGTTTTGGTTGTTGGCCAACGCACAACTGGGCAGCAATAGCCCCTGGTGGGAAAATCAGGCCTGGTATAGCGAACGTTGGGAAGGCGGAGCGCTGCCGATTGTCTGGGCCCTCAAAGCCGAGCCGAAGGTCGCACGTCGTCAGCTTGCCGAGCAAACCGGCGAATTGATCACCCTAGTGGGGACCGTTGCCCATGCTGGCGAGCAGCGCGTGGTCGTCTTAGAGCGGCATGGGATCGAGCGCATGCGCACAGAATTGGATGCCAACAGCCGCTACAAACTCACCGGTTTGTTGCCGGGCCATTATGTGCTGCGTCTCTTAGGCACGGAAATTGCCCAAGAGATTGAGCTAACCAACGAACAGCCCGAAGTCGTGCTCAACTTGGATGCAGCACCGCCGGTCAGCAACCTGAGCCGCAGCCAAATCAGCGGGACCGTACGCGGTGGCTCGGGGGCCGTCGTGAGTTTGGTACGCAGCAACGACGGGCAAGATTGGGTCACTATGGCGCGCAGCGATGGCACCTATCGCTTCGTGGATCTGCCAGCTGGTACCTACAACGTGCGGGTCAATCCCGAAGGGAGCCGGGTCAATGGCATCACGCTGGATGGCACCAATCAGCGCACAGTGGATCTGGCCGTGGCGGGCTGGGGATACACCATCCGCACGCTCGACAGCTTGCAGGTCGGCTCGATCTATTGCAGCGTCGAAGGCCAAAAGCATGTCACGGTGCAAGTCCATTCGGGCGAATGGAGCAGCGATCCCACGCCAACACGCAATATCCCCGAAATCAGCCCTTATGCCTGCGAAATCGGCCCGCTTGATGCTGGACATTATATTGTGACCGTTGATGGCTTGGCCGATGAGGCCGGAAGGCCGCTGCAACTCGAAGCTCGCGTGCAGATCGATAAACGGCACGCGCCACTGGTGGAATTTGTATATAGCCAAGTGATGTCCCAGGACGATACGGCGCAGTCAACCATCACCGGCAGTGTGATTGGGGGAGTGCAAGCCGACAGCGCTCTACGGATCGTGTTACTGGGTGAACAAGCCCAGCCTCGCGAAACCGAGCTCACCGCCGACAACAAGTTTACGTTTGAGGGCTTGCCCGCTGGCCTCTATACGCTGAGTGTTCCCGACCACCCAGAGATCGAAACGCCAGGCGAAATTGCGCTGGATGGCCAAAATCAAGTGACCATTGAATTGATCATGCCGATCCGCTCGCTTCGCCAGACGGCATCAACCAACTTGACCCAGAGTGTGATCGTTGGGCACGCGCCACATGCCGCTGGTCAACGCGCGCGCCTGATCGATGCCCTGGGGAATGAGCGCGAACAAGTGGTCAGCCATGATGATCGGGTGCACTTTTCTGACTTGCCTGCTGGCACCTATCAACTCGTCATTGATCCTGGCTATCACCAGGACGATATCCAAGTCGATGGCCAAAATGGACAAGAGGTTATCTTCGCCGAACTCACGCCCACTTGGGTTGCCGAAACCGCCCAGGCGGGCTCAATGCCTGGCTACAGTGTCGTCCGCGTCGAAGTAGAAGGGCAAGCCGATCTGCCCGTCCACATTTGGAAAGAAGATTGGGAAGGCATGATGCGCCGAACCGGTAGCAAACCGGCGTACGGGCCTTATGCGCTTGAGTTCAGCCCACTGGGCCCTGGTCATTATATGATCGAACCTGAAGGGTTAAACGTCTGGACCGATGTCACCCTCACCGGACTTGAAGTCGTGTGGGTCAATTTCCGGCGCAGTACAACCCCCGTTTCCCCGAACCAGGTTCGTCCCTACCGTGCGGCCGAAGTTGCATCTGAAGAAGCCCGCGACGCTCCCACCCCAGAGAGCGTGCCTTACCTGTTTATCGCGGCCCTTCCAACCGAGATGGACGAACTGCTGGCCCTCTTACACTATGTTGCAGAGCATCAACCCCAGTTGGGCAACCAACTCGAAGAGGCGCTCAAAGCCAACCACATTCTACTCGTGGGTGGCGACAGCGAAGCAGGTCAGCATGCTGCGCAGATATTACGGGCCGCGGCCATCCAGCTTGAGTATTTCGGCGGAACCCTGTCGACGTGGAATGGCAATCCCACCAGCTTGCCATCCACCAACGGGATCCACGAATAGACTTCGCAACCGGTTGCCTATAGCTTCATTCGTAAACTTGCCTCAAGGCAAGCGGGGTGATACACTATCAGTTGCAATCCTTAGGCTGTAGACGCTCCAGTTTGGACACTCCTATCGACCTCTTTTGTGCCGGTCGATCTCCCTACTATTTCTGCGGTATGACGTAGCTGTTGACTCAAATCGACCGGTAGGACAGAGGGTTCGAGACGAGTGTGAAAGCTGTATCATTTTTCCTTCAACGAAGCATCTCACCATCCTTGAAACGGAGGAGTCACTATGAATGGAAAATTGTTGAGGCTAGTTAGTTTCTTGTTGATCGTCACCTTGATCGTGGCGGCGTGTGGTGGTAGTGACCCAACACCAGCACCAGCGCCTACTGAGCCCCCCGCTGTAGAGGAGCCGGCTGAAGAAGAAGCAGCGGAAGAGGAAGCAGTCGAAGAAGAACCGACGGAAGAGCCTGCTGAGGAACCAACCGAAGAGGCTGCGGAAGAAGAGGATCTCACCGCAACTGAAGAAATGACGGATACCGAGGAGCTCACGTCGACCGAGGAACTCACCGGCACCGAAGAGATGACTGGCACCGAAGAAATGACCGGCACGGAGGAGATGACGGATACCGAAGAAGTCACCGGTACGACGTCAGCCGCTGGTGCCGATGGTGATAGCTATCTGGCCCGCGCCTTGGCCGGTGAATTTGAGGGCACTGTCGTCACCATCTCCGGGCCCTTCACTGATGAAGATGCCGTCAAGTTCAACAACTCGATTGCGGCTTTTGAAGAGCAAACCGGTATCGACATCCAATACGAAGGAAGCAAGGAGTTCGAGGCCACCATTTCCGTACGCGTAGATGGTGGGGATGCCCCGGACATTGCCGACTTCCCTCAACCAGGTTTGCTGGCCAACTTCGTGCGAGCAGGCAGTGTGGTTGACGTCAGCACCTTCATCGATCCCGAAGCCTTGGCCGCCAACTATGCGGAAAGCTGGCTAGACATGGCGCAGATGGAAGGCCCCGATGGCCCCATCATCGCAGGGGTTTGGCATCGCTTTAACGGCAAGAGCTTGGTTTGGTACCCCAAAGCCATCTTCGAAGAGGCAGGCTATACTGTTCCCACCACCTGGGAAGAGTTGCTCGAACTCACCGAGATGATCGCGGATGATGGAGATGCCGCGTGGTGTATCGGCATCGAAAGTGGTGCAGCAACTGGTTGGCCCGCTACCGACTGGATCGAAGATATTATGCTGCGCACCACCTCTTTAGAGAATTATGACGCCTGGACACGAGGTGAATTGCCCTTCGATTCTCCCGAAGTAAAGGCCGCTGTTGAAGCCATGGCGGAAATCTGGCTCAACGAAGATTATGTCTATGGTGGTACCGCAGCCATCGTTTCGACTTTCTTCGGGGATGCCCCCACGCCGATGTTCAATGATCCACCGCAATGCTGGCTGCACCGCCAAGGCAATTTCATTACCAGTTTCTTCCCGCCCAATACCGAAGCGGGTGTCGATTATGACTTCTTCTACCTGCCCCCAATCGATGAAGAATATGGCCGACCCTTCTTGGTCGCAGGTGACATTATGGCGATGTTCAATGATCGCCCAGAAGTCCGCGCGGTGATGGAATTCTTCACCACGGGCGAATCGGTACGCGAATGGCTGGCTGCGGGTGGTGCTCTGTCGCCGCATAACGATACCGACCTCAGTTGGTATGGCAATGACGTTGAACGCGGTATCGCAGAACTGGTACGCGATGCCACCAGCGTCCGCTTTGATGGTTCGGATCTGATGCCCGGTGAAGTAGGGGCTGGGTCTTTCTGGACAGGGATCACCAATTATGTGGCCGGCACGACAGATCTGGACACGGCGATGCAGGAGATCGACGCGGCGTGGCCGCGCTAGGAATAGCAGCTTAAGCCCAAACTGGAACGCTTATCTGCAGCATGCACCGCAAGCGCGAATAGTCGGTGCAACGCGGTTCTGCAATGAAACAAGGTAAGTAAAGAGAACAGGGTCGTCGCTGCAGCGGCGATCCTGTTCTCTTTCTTTTCACACAAGGGAGAGGGTTATGGAGCAATCAATGAAGATCAAGCCGACCCAGCCAATCAACACCCAAAGTTGGGAGGATTCTATCCTTGGCCGGTTGCTATTTTTGGTAGTCATTCCGGCGATAACATTCTTTATTTTATGGCAAGGTTTTGTCTTTCTACGGGATAGCCGAGCCCCCAAATTGGTCATTGCGCTGGTGGCAATTTTCTGGGGCGTAGGTGGGGTAGCAGCACTTTTTCTGGTCGCCAATACATTTGTGGAGCGGTTGGGCGAGGTTTGGCGCGACCGCCTTTTGCCCTTCATCTTTGTAGGCCCAGCCATGGCTATCTTGATCTGGTATCTGGCGCTGCCTGCGGTCCGTACCTTCTACAGCAGTCTATTCAACCGCGATGGTACCGCTTTTGTTGGGCTGGCTAACTATGTCACCGTCTTCACCGAGCGGTTTATGTTGATTACGTTTCGCAATAACCTGCTGTGGCTCGTGATCGGCGCCAGCTTATCCGTGGTGCTGGGGCTGATCATCGCAGTGTTGGCCGATCGCAGCAGCTTCGAACGGTTGGCCAAGTCGCTGATCTTCTTGCCGATGGCAATCTCCATGGTCGGCGCAGGGGTGATTTGGAATTTCATCTACGAAGTGCGCGATATCAACGACAGCCAGATTGGCCTGCTCAATGCCATTGTCGTGGCACTCGGCGGGCAACCACAAGCGTGGACCTCGCTGATTCAGCCATGGAACAATCTCTTTCTGATCGTCATCATGATCTGGCTGCAAACAGGCTTTGCGATGGTACTCTTCTCAGCCGCGATCAAGGGCATTCCGTCGGAAATGTTGGAAGCCTCCCGGGTAGATGGGGCCAATGAATTCACCATCTTCTTCCAGATCATGATCCCCTATATCATGGGCACGATCGTCACAGTCTCCACCACCGTCGTCATCTTCACCCTCAAAATTTTCGATGTAGTCATCGTGATGACCGGTGGACAATTTGGCACTGATGTGATCGCCACCCAGTTCTACCGCCAGTATTTCACCAATCGCAATTTCGGCCTTGGCTCGACCATCGCGATTATCCTGCTGATTGCCGTCGTCCCAGTGATGATCTACAACCTGAAACAATTTAGTGAACGGGAGGCCTTTTAAATGAGTGCCAAGGTTTCACGCCCGCGTCGGGGCATCACACTTTCGAGCATCTTGGTTAATGGCATCCTGGCGATCATCTGCATCATCTGGACGATCCCCACATTGGGGCTACTCATTTCCTCGTTTCGCGACCGGCAGGATATTCAAACATCGGGCTGGTGGACGATTTTCCCTCATCGCGAACTGGTGCCAGTGGGTGAAATTCCCATTCCCGACGGTGTGGATCGCTCTGGCGTGATGGAGATCGAAGGGGCTGTGGGGACATTTGATGAGTTTCGGGCTGGGGTCGACACACCCGATGGGCGGCGTTTGGTCTGGGTTGGCAATCGCCGCTTGGGTCGTCTACAAGTGCAAGAAGAGCGGGTTGTCACCAATGCCAATTTCACGCTCGAAAACTATCGCAATGTGCTGAGCGGCAAACAGTACGAGATCCAGCAAGCCGATGGCAGCACCAAGATCGAGCAAGGGGACAATCTGCAAAACGCCTTTCTGAACAGCCTGACGGTGACTGTCCCTGCAACCGTGATTCCCATTTTGGTGGCGGCCTTTGCGGCCTATGGGTTTGCATGGATGCGCTTCCCAGGGCGACGGGCGCTCTTTATCCTGGTAGTAGCCCTGCTAGTCGTCCCCTTGCAAGTGGCGCTCGTGCCCATCCTGCAAGATTATGTGCGGCTGCGCTTGAATGGCACCTTCTTGGCGGTTTGGCTGGCGCATACGGGGTTCGGCTTACCGCTGGCCACCTATCTGCTCTACAACTATATTAGCTCGCTCCCCCGCGACATTCTGGAATCGGCCTTTATCGACGGCGCCTCGCACTTTACGGTCTTTGTGCGCTTGATCCTACCGCTGTCAGTGCCGGCGCTGGCCTCGTTCGCCATCTTCCAATTTCTGTGGGTCTGGAATGACTATCTGGTGGCGTTGATCTTCATCGGGGCCAAGCCCGACGTTCAGGTGCTGACCATGCGTCTGGCCGAGATTGTCGGCTCGCGCGGGGCCGATTGGCATCTGCTGACGGCTGGCGCGTTCGTCTCCATGCTCCTGCCGCTGATCGTCTTCTTCTCACTACAGCGATTCTTTATTCGTGGCTTATTGGCCGGTTCGGTGAAAGGCTAACCGCTCACGCAGCACTTGAGCGAGCACCAACCCAGCGAACTTCGGCAATTTCAGCATCCGCCGCCAGCGCCACGGCTCGCGCCACAACCGATGGAGCCATTCCAAGCCCATTTGTTGTAGCCAACGTGGTGCTCGGCGACTAATCCCCGCCACAAAATCAAATGCACCGCCGACCCCAATGGCCACGGCACAGGGAAGCTCTTGACGATGCTGGTCGATCCAATAATCCTGGCGGGGATGACCATAGGCCACAAAGAGCAGATCCGGCTGGGCGGCGTGGAGCTGGGCTTGGATCTGCGGCCATTCCGCGGCGGCAGGACTGCCCGCATAGGTACCCACCACCGTTAAGCCAGGGTAACGCGCCGCCAATTTTGCTGCGGTCTGCGCCGCGACGCCTTCAGCTCCGCCCAGAAAAAAGACGCGCCACCCGCGTGCGGCGGCCCATTCGCAAAGCCGATAGATACCATCCGAGCCGGTGACCCGTTCGGTGAGCCGCACCCCGAGCAACCGTGCTGCCCAGACAACCCCAATGCCATCGGGTACACACAGATCAGCCCGTTGCAAAAGCGCAGCAAAGGCTGGATCGGTACCAGCGTCGATGATAAATTCAGGGTTGACCGTGCAGATCTGGCGTGTCTGCCCTACCGGCTGCTCGATCCAGGCGTCGATCAGCGCCAGGGTTTGGGCAAAATCCACTTGGTGGATCGCCACGCCCAAAATGGTCACGGTAGGGATGCTTTTCACCGCCGCGGTTGCTCCTCACCAGCTGCGATCAATACAGCGAGCGTCTCACGCGCCGCCTTTTCCCACGAAAAGCGTTTGACATTCTCATAGCCAGCTTGGATCAGACGCTGGCGCAAGGCTTCGTCGTTGCTCAGTTGCAGCATGGCATCAGCAATGGCTTCGACATCGGTGGGGTCAACCAGCAGAGCAGCATCGCCAGCAACTTCGGGTAGAGCAGAATTGTTTGCAGCCATGACAGGCACTCCATAACTTTGCGCTTCCAAGACAGGCAAGCCAAATCCCTCAAAAAGAGAGGGAAAGCAGAAGGCGACCGCCCCACGATAAAGTGCGGGCAGATCCGCTTCGGGAATATAGCCAAGCAGGTGGACACGTTCGCCCACACCTTGGCGAATCGCCTGCGCCAATAAGGGTTGGTTGATAGGCCCGCCCCCACCGGCCAAAACGAGATCCCAAGGAATCTGTTCGGTGGCCATCAGCTGGGCATAGGCATCGATCAAGCGATACAAGTTCTTGCGCGGTTGAATTGTCCCCACATAGAGCATATAGGGCCGCACCATGGCGTAGCGCAATTGCACATCGGCTGGTTCCGTGTTGCTCATCACCTTCGGGGGGACGGTTGCTTCGTGGATGACCGCGATACGCTCCGGGGACGCATGGTAGATCCGCTGCAGATCCGCGGCGGTGGCTTGGCTAACAGCAATGATCCGTGTGGCGTGCCGTACGGCCCACCGTGTGCTTACCTCGAGATAGACCCTCTGAAAACGGGTGTGCGTCTCCGGGAAAAAACGATGGCCTACATCATGAATGGTGACCACGCTGGGCGGCAAGGTTTCGTTGGGCAAAGCAAAGGGCAAAACATGCGCCGGAACAAAAAAGACATCGGGTGGGTTTTGGCGTAGCTCGCGCCCCAGCACCAAGTGTGTCCACAAACGCTGCTCTGGCAATAAGCAGATCTGCACCTGTCGTTCGCCAGCCAGTGCATCATCCATAAAGATGCTCAACGGTGCCAACTGATCAACATAGAGTCGCCATTGATGGGCCGCAGCTTCAGGCAACGCCAACAAATGACGGATAATCTCTAAGGCGTATCGTTCTGTGCCGGTACGCAACGAACGTAAGGCACGCGAAGCATCAATCCCAATGTGCATGTTCGCTCATAAAATTTGTAAGTTGCTAATTCTCGTTGCGTTTGGTCACTTAGGTGCAGGTGCCGAGGCGGAAGAGGATGTTCATTGAACGTGGCATAGAGGCACAAGATAACGCAAGGTATGTTTCTTGTCAAGCTCGTCTCGGCCAGGCGATGGATGGACGTGGTGGATGATGAGGCATTGACGGGCAGTTGCTTGACGAAAAAGGGTAATGCCAATTGCTCCATTACCGCTTAGCCGCGAACTCCGCAGCCGCGGCTTCGATCGCAGGGGCCAGCACACCCTTGCGCAGAATGCGGATACCGGCACCTTCATCCGTTAGCACAACCACGGTGCTAGGGGGCTGCTCGACTTGGGCGGGCTGCGAGGGTTCGGCCAGGATCAGCGGGAGCCGCCCGTAGAGTTGCGCCAATACACCATCCGCATCGTGCGCTTCGGGTTGCCCGCTGAGGTTGGCACTGGTGGCGGCCAAGGGCCCGGTCTGCTGCAAGAGTGCACATAGCGGCGCATGGGCGGGCATCCGAATCCCCACAGTTGGCTGCTCGGCCGTCAAGATCGCGGGTAAGGTGGGCAGGGCGGGCAGCACCAGGGTAAGTGCCCCGGGCCAAAAGCACTCCGCCAAATAGTGGGCAAGCGGAGGCAGTGGCAAAGGCGTCAACTGCGCCAGTTGATCCAGAGCGCCGATCAAGACGGGAATTGCCTTCTGCGGCGGGCGATCTTTGGCTTCGTACAATTTCTCAAGCGCGCGGGGTTGATCAAACCGCGCAAATAGGCCATAGACCGTATCCGTGGGCGCGGCGATGATCTGAGAATCAGCCAGCAACTGGCGAGCAAGCGCAATGGCCGCCGGATCGCCAAAGGAGAGGATCTGAGTTTGCATGCTCAACTAGCAGTAGCTCCAGGCGACACAAAATTTTGGAGCGCAAAGTTGGGCAGCCAAAATTCACTGTGATATTCGCCCGGGGCACTCGCCGCCAAATCAGCCAACAAACGCCCTATACCGATGGAGAACTTAAACCCTCGCCCACTAAAGCCAGTGGCAAAGAGAATTTGCGGATGTTCGGGATGGCGATCGATGATGAAATCGCGCGTCGGCGTCTCGGTGTACAAGCACATATCGACCTTGGCTGGGCGCGGGGCCAAGCCCACCATGGTTTCTGCCACGGCCGCCGAGATTTCATCCACCGCGGCTTGATCGACCGTGCGCTCGCCATCTGGATCCACCTTGCTATCCAGCAGCTCCAACCCAATCTTGATATGCCCTGGCATCTCGAAGATGGGGAAGCCATAAAAGTGGGGCAACGCCGTAAAGATATAGAGCGGACAACGGCCTACCGCATAGA
Organism: uncultured Caldilineaceae bacterium; assembly: GCA_964568485.1. Taxonomy (GTDB): domain Bacteria; phylum Chloroflexota; class Anaerolineae; order Caldilineales; family Caldilineaceae; genus CFX5. Next base: position 13,365 of record CAZMRA010000101.1, read on the forward strand.
GTTCGGGCTGCTCGACCGCAAAATAGGTCACTTGCTGATGGGTCACCGTCAACGGCAGCGTTGTCGGCAACAGTGGTCCCAACAAGCGTTGAGCCCAGGGCCCGGCCGTCACCACGGCTTGATCCGCGTAGATGATCTCGTTGCCGCCTGGGCCAGCCAACTGCACAGCAACGCCCTCAGCATTCGGTTGGACCGCCAATACCCGGCTTTGCTCACGCAATTCTGCGCCGCGGCGAACTGCTTGTTGTGCGAGCGTGGCGACACAACGACTGGCCGCCAAAATGCCCGAATGTTCTTGAAAGAGCGCCAACCATCCCTTGGGCAGCCGAAATTGGGGAAATTCCTGCGAGACTTCCTCGGATGTGAACAGACGATATGAGTGATTGAACTGGCTCAGGGCTGTTTGGGCGCCCACCAAAAATGGTTCATCGGGCGGACCAATATACAAACCACCGGTCATCTGCAAGAGGTGTTCGCCACTTTCAGCCTCGAGCTGCTGCCACAAGGCAAAGAGCGACGGCATCAATTGGGTGTATCCGACTTCGCGGTGGGTGTAGCGGATAATGCGACTGCCCCCATGGCTGCTGCCATGCGTATGGCCGATCTGAAATTGCTCGACCAGCAGGACTCGGCGGCCAGCGCCGGCCAAGTGATACGCCGCAGCACTCCCCATCGCTCCGGCCCCGATCACAACGACATCATACCGTTTTTCTGTCTGTAGTGGCTGGTGGTTCATATCGTCCGTTGTACAGGTATTCCAATCTCAATCACACCCTACACTTGGTAAGGCGAACGTCAGCCTTGCCAGTAGGCACGTTGCAGATGATCCTTTGGAACTTCGTCATTCCTCTGGCGGCAACAATTATTGTTTGTTATCTTAACAGTTTGGGAGAAAGCTCGTCAATTATTTCTTTTCTTGGCCTTATGATTTGCAGATAAGGTTGTGGTAGAATAAATAATAGTATACTTAATAAGCTACCTAAGCTCTTGCATGAGTTTAGAAGCTATTCAGCAACCAGTTGCAACTCCTGGATCTTATCTAATCAAACCTGAGCAGTACAACTTTATTGCACTTATTGGATCGAAGTTTCGTTAGAAGCTATGTGAGCCAGCGGATTCGGTATAGCCTACGCCGGCACATGGTGGAATGAATGGAACAGCGGCTACGGCGCAAGCAAGTTATCTGAGGAATGATGTTGACTGTGCAAACGCTCTTGTTCAATGCACTGTGGATCATTGGCTTAGCAGGTGTACTAGCAACATTCAGTTACATGTACTGGTTTCGCAGCCTCCACGACTGGAGCTGGAAACGTGTCTTTAGCCTGCCCCGTATGCTGATTCCACTCAGTGTTAGTCTGGAATTATTCTCGATTGGTTTAGCCATCAACGGTATCATCGCCGTTCAGCCGGCACCCTGGTGGGAGACCACCGCTTGGAGCATCCTGGCTCTGTTATTTGCCATACAAACCGTCTTTTATGGGCTCGCAGGGATGCGCTACGGTTGGGATACACCTTTGGAAGAGAGGGACGAGGATGAGTAGACGCAACATTGCCGATGAATGGAAGTTGCAAGAAGACGCCGAGCCAAACGATCAGTGGAAGCTTGAGCCTGCCGAACAGACGGCGATTTCACAATGGGAACTACAGGAAAGCGCAGACTCAGAGCAGAACACCCAGCTCAATGATTGGCAGCCGGTCAACTATACGCGCAACCGCTCAGAACCGCGCGGCAATTGGCTACTCCCTACGCTAGTCGGAGTCGCGCTGGTTGCGGTCATTGCCTATGTGGCGTGGATTGCGCTCGAACGCGCGGGCCTTGTGGATTCTGCCTCGCCGGCCCCGGCCAACACGCCGGAGGCGCAGGTGACCCAGCCTGCGGGTGAAGCAGAGCCGACCCCGGAGCCAACCGCGACCCTGCCCCCACCAACGCCAACGACTGAACCCGCTGTCGCGGTCGAGCCTACGCCGGAGCCGCAACCCACCGTACCGGCAACAACGATCCTGACGAGCGTGATCATCACTGAAGTGAACGGGGTGAATGCTCGGAGTGCACCCAATACGACCTCCGATGTCATTCAAGTGATCATGCCCGGGACCACCAGCTATTTACTCGCTGACGAACAGCCGGAATGGGTCCAGATTGTCTTGCCCGACAATCAACGCGTTTGGGTGTCAAACGCATTTACTGGTCGGATTACCGAGACGGTTACCATCGACGAGGCCAATCGCCGCTTGAGCGCTGCAGGGTTACCCTTGGTGGCCGCACCAGAC
>CAZMRA010000102.1:0-15497 GCA_964568485.1 uncultured Caldilineaceae bacterium
GGGCGACTTATTCGATTTAGTTCCAGATCGACGACAGCAGTGCGATGATGAGCTGCAGCAGCGCCTGCCTACGTTGCCGCAGCGGCGTGGTCTGCTTTTCGCCGAGTTGGATCAACCGGCGCTCCTCTTGAAAGGCGCGCACTTGACGTTCATATTCTGCATGGTGATGCAGGGCGTGATAGTGATCTTGGTGCATCATACATTCCTCCTGAACAGGGAGGGACGGTGTTGCGCTTTCCCTCCCTGCTGATTAGAAACTCATTCCTTAACGAGTCACCAACGGCAAATAGAGCGCATGGTCAGCTTCGGCGAGGGGCGGCGGTGGTGGTACTGTGCTTCCGCCGACCTGAATGCTGATCGAATGAGAAGCCGAGCCAGCCAAGGCGGTGATCAAGCCGTGGCCCACGATCTTACCGGCCTGAAAGGTGGCTGTTACCCGGCCGTTGGCGTCGGTGACCGCACTAGCTGGGGTGACCGCACCCAACGCTCCAAAGAAGGTGACCAACTCGCCCGCCACGGGTTGCCCAGCCGCATCGTGCAGCTGGATCGTCAAGGTGGTTTGTTGGCCAGCGGGAAGCTGCGTTTTGCCCGGGGCCAGCGTCAACGTGCGCGGGGCAGTGTGATTGGGATGCACGATCTGCAACGTGGCAGTTTGCGTGAAATTGCCTGCCGTTGCTGTGACGGTGGCTTGCCCAGCGGCCGCACCGGCTGTAAAGGTTGCACTGGCCATACCCTGGCCGTCGGTCTGGGCAGTGGTAGGCGTTAACGTGCCTTGCGCACTCTGAAAGTTCACAGCTACATTGGCCACGGGTTTGCCTTGGGCATCTCGCACCCGGGCAGTGAGCTTGACCGTGCCGCCATTGCTGGGAACGGCCAAGGCCTCGGCGTTGAGCAGTAATAGTGACGGTGGCCCCGCGCTGACCTGGAGCGATTGTTGTGTGGGAGCTGACGCACCCACCTCTGACTGGAAGTTGCGCGTCAACTTCCAGACCTGTTGGCCGATCAGCACGAGACTGATCCAGAGTAGCAAGAGGATCAAGTGGTTGATGGCGAGTTGATTGGCTGGCCTGGCCGCTGCGATCACTCGGCCTTTATTCGTTTGAGTCATGGTGATTTCTTTTCCATTCGCACACAGATGCGTAACTGATTCGTTCAATTGGTTGTCGGTGCCGGCGTCATGGTCGGAGTAGCTACCGGCTCAACACTGCTCGCCCCGGCTCCAGCTCTGTCCATCACCACTGGCAAGTAGATCAGCGAGCTTGCGTCCCCACCCCCAGGATTCCCTGGGCCTGGCTGCGTTGCGGTAGCAGTCGCTGTGACTGTGGGGGGACCGGGTCGCGGCGGCGCGCTCGTGACGACTGGCGTCGGCGTCTTGGGCCCTGACTCCTCAACAATTACCTGCGAGCCGGTCGGGCGTACCAGCAGAAAATCCCCCTTGACTACCAACGTGTCGTGTGTAAAACCCACGATGGTCTCGGTATATTGGCCGCGCAGCGTGTCGGCATTCTCGGTAACTTCGCCAATCAAGGTGAACTTGCGTTGCACCGGCCGTCCTGATACCTCGCTGATGAACACTTCGGAATCAATGCGAAAGGTCGAAGTCACCCCTTGGCTAGGGCTAACCGTGCCGATGAAGGTTGGCCCGCCTAAAAAGACTTGCGTCTTGCCGGGGTTGACTTTGCCGCTGAGGACGCCCCCCTGCTCCGTTATGGTAAAGACCAGATCCAACTCGCCAAGCGGGGCTGGCTCACTAACCGCGACTGACCCCACATAGGTGCCTGTGATCGGTTGGCGAGCGTCCGGCGCAGTGGCGAAGAGCCGCAAGCCGTCGGCGGCTGCGCTCACTGGCACCAGGAGCAGGATGATCAATCCACAGAGGAGGTAGAGCAGTATTCCTTGGTTTTTATGTAATCGTTTCATTCGACGGTTCCTGTTTCATATTATGTGCTCGGTGGGCAGGCCAGCCTAGACTAGCCTGCCCGTATCGTATTGCTTAGTGCGGCGGTTTCTGGGCCTTCTGGAGGGTGTATCCTCCTTGTTGATAGCTACCCGTAGTGGGACCAGAGATGATGTGGCTGGCATCCTCGACATTGCCGCCCTTGAGATTGACTCCCACCCCCGCGCTGACTCCGTGGCGTGTGGGCGATTTCTCGATGCTGTCGGCGGCATTGACAAAGTAAGGCATGCCCGTCGTACACCCCTCGGCATTCAAGCCATCCAGACTGAGCGCATTGCCATTGGGCAAGATAAGATCGTAGAAGCCTGTGATGCCGTACGTTTGCGTGTTGAGCGATTGCCCGCCCGATGCCCGGTGGGTCAGGAGGCAGAGATTGCCGACACACATGCCCATGGTCTTGACCGTTTGGGGCGTCCAGGCGACTTTGGCTTGTGAGCCAGCCACCGCAAACTTTTCGGCGTTGGGCAAGGCCCTGAAGCGTAAAGACACTGGTTCGGTGCTCTGGGGAATCCACTTCCCGCCGCGCTCGGTGGCCACGGTCATGGTCGCGCGAATGTTCATTCCCGCCTTGGCGTAGTGCTCCAGATCGTTGTAGCGCCACGTTTCGACTTTCATCTCGAAGATCAACGCCGTGCGCGGATGCTGAAACCCGTTGCGCAAGGGGATCGTGAGCTGCTGTTGCGGATTGGCGCCATCGGGATCCACATATTTGAGCGGATTGTTGAGCGTATAGGCGTAGAGATTGAGCAACTGCGGATTCTTGATGCCTTCCTGCGGCTTGTCCACATATAGTGGGTCCACGCTGATGAAGCGCCCAATTTCAGGATCGTAGTAGCGCGCTTCGTAATAGTAGAGCCCACTTGCATCCAATTCCTTGCCCGTATAGTCATAAGGCGAGACCGCTGGGTTCGGCGCATGGCGGCTCTCACCGAAGGGATAGTAGCTCTTCTCGGCCACCACCTGCGCCGCCTCATCCAGGATCAGGTGGGTGCTGCCCAAGTGATCGCTTAGGTACCAGCGCTTGGTTTGCGTGGGCAGCCCGGGCGCTTCGTCATCAAAGCCGTGCAGTAGTTTGCTATTGTCGAGCGGCTTGATGATCTCGGCGATGCGTTTTTCATCATCAAAGACATAAAGAATCAGCTGATCGCCGCGCACTTCGCTGGCCCCGTCGGGATAGAGCGTGACCGTGATGCGAGGACCTTGGATTACTTGTTGAATGACCCGTTTGCCACTCGTATCGTATTGATAGCTGGAATGGGCGGCGCTATCCGCCACGGCTACGAGTTGGTCGCGCGGATTCCACTGGTAAGTGGTCGTTCCCTTGCGGATCAGATTGCCGTTGGCGTCGTAGTCGTACGTGGTCCCGTTGGCGAAGGTCAGCGCATAGGGGCCGGCGCCATTTTCGCCATAGCGCAACTCACCCAAATTTTGTCCATTGCTCGGAGTGTTGCTGGTTTTATGCACCAAATTCCCGAGCGGATCGTAGCCGAAGTCGATCTCGCCATAACTGCCCGTCGCATGCAGCAGGCGGTACAGGCTGTCATAGACAAAGTGCTGGCTTTGATCGTTGCTGGCTGTCTTGTGCGGCCGCCCATCGATGATCTGCTGGACATTGCCCACTTGGTCGAGCGTGTAGCGGAAATCTTGCAGCACGGTGGCGCCGGCCAAGCTTTTCAGCGCCTGCAATCGCTGGCGGGTGTCATAGGTGTAGGTGGTCTGCGCACCGTTGGCATAGGTAATCGACTCCCGCTGCCCCGCAGCGTTGTAGGTGATGGCCTCCACATAGCCGGGGATGCGGCTGAGCAGGCCGCGGTTGTCATACTCGTAAGTCACTTGTGAACCGTCGGCGTAGGCGGTTCGGACCAAGCGATCCATGGCATCGTAGGCGCGGCGGTTGACAAAATTGCGGTTGTCGCCCTTGTAATTGCGGATGCTGCCGATCATGTTGCCGCGGGCGTCATAGGAGAAGTAGACCGCCCCGGCCTGATCTTCGATATAGGCGATCTGGCCGAGTGTATTGAGCGCCGTGGGGTGCAGGGGCGAGCGGTCGGCATCGTAATGATAAATCGCATTGACGATGTCGTCGCGGCCATCCCCGAAGACCCAGCGTTCGGTTAGCGGGCGGTTGGCCGCATCGTAGGTGTAGATGACCTCTTGACCTTTGGCGTCGCGGCTTTTGATCAGATTGCCGTTGTCGTCATAGGTGTAGATTGTCTCCCCACGATTGGGGTCGACCATGCGCAGGCGTCGGGAGAGCGCGTCATACTCCATGGTTTTAACATTGCCCTGCGCATCGGTGATCTGCGTCAGGTTGCCCAAGCGGTCATATTGATAGGTGGTGATGTAGCGCTCGAGCACATTGTTGACCAAGTTGCGCTCTTCGACCTGGACGATCCGCTCTAAGCCATCGTAGGTGATCACTTGCGGCGTATCCAGATGTGGCGCAGGCTCGATCATATAATTGTCCTCTTCGTCATAGAGGATTTCGGCCAGCGGCTTGTGGATCACCCGCACGAAGGCGCCCTCCGCATCAGTGGTGCGAATGACGCGGCCAAGCGCGTCGTAATGCAGCCGACTGTGGGGCAAGGTTGGATCGGGCGGGGCATATTCATAGCCCGTGCTGAAGTAGGGCAGATATTTCGCTGCCACTCCCATGCGGGCGTTGAAGCGCACCGCGTCACTCACCACCACCTGACCATTGCCCGCGTCGGTGCGTGTTTGCAGCGTCCGTCCCAAGCCATCGCTGTAGGTGACACTGGTCAGCACGGCATCTTCCCCCGACCGCATCCGTTTGTAGGTAGTGATCGAACTGCGCGGAGAGCCCACCTCGTAGTGGTAGGATTCGGTTGGCTTTTCTAATGTATCCCCCGGTTTGACCAGCTTCTCCAGGCGGCCAAAGGTGTCGTAGGTGAAGATGTGCGGATGACCGTTGTAGTCGGTGGCGCTGATGGGCTGGCCAAAGCCGTAATGGTACGAAGCCGCAAAGGTCAAGGTGTGGCCGTCGGCAAAGTGGCGCTGCTCCACCACCGGGAAGGTGTAGACCAGCGGATCATACTCCACCGTGATGCGGTTGCCGTTGCCATCCATCAGCCCGATCTGGTTGCCGTATTGGTCGATCTGCAAGCGTTTGGTGGGGATGAAGCGGTTGTTGCCCTTAGGCCCCAGGTTGCGCTCTTCGCGCACCAGATCCCCGCGCGTCAATTGGCCGAGCGGTAACCCGACAAAGGGTTCGCCGTCGTAATAGAAGCGGGTCTCGCTGACAAACTTGCCAGCGGCGTCGGTCTGATAGACGCGCTGCGGACGGTTCAGCAGCCAGCGTTCGAGGTCATAGATGTACTCGGTGGTTTGCAGCAGTTCATCATCGCCGCAGGTCACATCATCGCCGCAGACCTGGCCATACTTGAACACCTGCGTCTCATTGCCATATTGGTCGTAGTTGAACGTCTGGCGCAGCTGAACCGGTTCGGCCTGCTGTTCGTGGATAAAGCTATCGGTTTGGCGGATAAACGCATAGGCGATCGGCTGGCCATTCTGCGTTTGGCTCACCACGATGCGCGTCGCCAGCTGGTTGACCGTGCGCTGGTAGCAGCCCGCATAATCCCCGCTGCAGTGGCCGCCCTCGGACAAGACTTCACTCTCCAGCAGCATGCCTTTGCGGCTTTCGTCACTCATGCCCACGTCGTAGACCAAGTTGGTGACAGTAGTCTCCGCGGTGTGATCACCCCGCTTGATCTCTTGGCTGCGCACAAAGCCACGGAACTCTTTTTGCTCGCCATCGTAGAAGCCGTCTCGATAGTGATAGTCGATGGTGTAGGTGTCGCCGCTGTTGGCATCGTGGACGCTCATTTGGCGCACGACTTGCACCGGGAAAGGAAGCTTGATCTCCCAAGGACGATCGGCGTCCCAATCCGCGATGTAATCCTCGATCGAAGATTTGTAATCGATGGCAATCGTGCGGCCGCGGCCATTGTCAATGCTCGCCAGTAAGAAGGGCTGCCCGCCGACCGAGAAATCCACATAGGACATGCCGCTGGCGCTGCTAAAGAGCAGCTCGCTCGCGCCATCGCCATCGATATCGGCCAGCCGGACCGCGGTGTCGGCGGCGTTGTAGGCAGGTGTATTCTGCAGCACGATGGGGTCACTCAAGCCGCCGTCGCCTAGGCTAAGCCAATACGTAACGGTGCGATTGCCCACCATCACGAGATCGCCTTGGCCGTCGTTGTTCAGATCGTCCATCTGGATGGCGATCTCGTTGCTGCCGACGCCGGTGGGCGGATTGAGCAGCGGCTGGCCTTCCTCGTAGCTACCGTTGCCATTGTGCTCCCAGAGAATGACCCGGCCATCGCGCACCATGACCAAGTCTTGCATACCGTCGCCGCTCATGTCCACGACCTTGATCTTGGGATCGTCGAAGCGAGCCGCATCCCCCGCGGCCGGGGCTGGCACATCGAAGTCGGCTTCGCGGCTCCAGCCTGTCTCCCGCGCCAGCCAGATCTTCAACCGGCCACCCACGGTTAACCCGACATCAATCCGGCGGTCATTGTTGAAGTCCAACAGTTGCACATTGGGATCGTTTAGGTCGAACGCCGGAGATGGGCCAAAATCCACCCGCTCCCCCGCAGACCAGGCGGCCCCCCCGTGGTTGCTGTAGTAGTAGAAGGGCGTGTCGGTGGTGATGCCCGCTTTGACCAGCAGATCGACGCGGCCATCGCCATTCACATCGGCCATGCGGACGTTGGGGTTCGAGAGGCGCTCCGCCGGCGAATTTTGTGGCAGCACAGGCTCACTCTGCCAGCGGCCTTGGCCACGGTTGAGATAGAAGCGGTGTTGTCCATCCTCCGGCGTATACACGATGTCCGGCAAGCCATCGGCGTTGATGTCCACCAACTCGACGTCGCGATTGGTCAACGTCACCGGGGGCGGATTTTGCATCGTTACCACCTCGTGCTGGCTGGCATCGAATTGCGTGTAGGTGAAGGTGTGCGGCGGTAGCATGCTGGTGCCGTCATCCCCCACTTGCACAATGTTGGTCAGCAGCGAATATTTGCCGGTGGAGCGTTCTGGCTCGTAGGTGAATTGATAGGCGCGCACCAACTTCCCCAAGGCCCACATCTGAATATCGGTGCCGCGCAAGCCCATGCGGATCGGCGCACCGCTGCGGCGATCAGTATAGGTATCGGGCCGGGGCTCGTAGTTGAAGATCACCGCGTTGTAGTGGCGCGCTTCATCTGCGCCGAAGTTATAGCGAATCTCGCGCGGATAGGCATAGTCCCCATCGTGCAGATAGTGATAGCGCAGCTCGTTGCCGTGGGTGTCGATCATCCGCTCCAGCTCCCAGCGGAAGATGCCGTGATGATTGGCCACCCGAGCGTTGTCACTTTCGCCGAAGATGTAGCGGATCCCGTTGGGGGTGTGGGCCTCCCAGCCGCCATTCGGCAGCCGCCGGAAGCGCATAAAGGCCCCTTCGTTCTCAAAGCGATAATCGCCGTTGGTCAGCGGAACAAGCTTTTCCCCATTGCTGTAGATAAAGGTGTCTTGCGTGTCATCATAGGTGGGCAAGCCATCTTCGGTGCGCCGTTGAATCGAGGGAATGCTCAGTTTCCAGCCCATGCCCCACGGACCATTGGCGTTGCCGCCGTTGTAATCCAGCGAGATCTCCGGTTGAAAGTTGACCCGGCCCGGCGCAGCGGTGAACTTGACCGGGTAGCTGGCCGTGCCTGTGCTGAGATTCGGCTCAAAACTTTCGCCCAATCCCTCGAGTGAACCCGGCCCTGTCGGCAGCGAGATCACCTGCGGCTTGACGCCGGATTTGTCTTGGGCGTAGATGGTCGTGGGCATCAGCGTCAGCCAAGCGACCGCCAACGGGCCCAAGAAGAGATAGCAGATCAATTTCAAATAGGTACTCTGGTGATGGTTACTCATTGGTTTCTCTAGTGTGTTCGTAGACAGGGTGCGTTACTGCCCCTCAAATGCCGCTTGCAATTGCGTTGCATCGGCCTGCGCAGCTTGCAGATTGCTGGCCAGTGCGATCCCAGTGGTGTCCATGTTGATTTCGATATCCTCCAACTGGGTGATGTCCAACTTGCGATTAAAGGGAGAACGCAGATCGATGCGGAGGACCCAGCCCGAAACAGCCACGCTGCGGTTGAAGAGCGCGCTGCTGGGCGTGCCACGGCCATTGCCGTTGACGCTGGCCAAGAGCGTGGCCGTCTTGCTCTTGCTTTCGAAGCCGGGCGGCGTGTTGAAGCCGGCCAAGCGGGCATTTTCGGGCACATATTCCACAATCGCGCCGTTGACCGTGCGATACGAGGCGTGACCATCGTGCGTTAGTTGCACCTCGGGCGTGCCGAGATCGCCGAATTGGCGGGTCAACACATTGATGGCAATGCCCTGCGTGCCTGGTACATCGGCAGGCAGGCCCACTCCGGCGATGCGATTGTTCCAGACATTCGGCGTGAAGATCTGGTTGTTGAGCAAGCTGGTGGCAAAGGAGATCTCGAAGCCGATGACCTGGCCACTCACTGTGTCGGTGATCTGGCCGCGTTCTAGAATCTCTTGGAACGCTTCATAGCGGAGCCGCGCCCGTTCACTGGGCGAGAGCGTGCCACTCGGGTCCAGATTTTGGTCCGAAAGGCCGAAGAGATCCTTGGCGACGGAGATGCGATAGGGATAGCGATTGCGCTCCCCCGGCGAGCCAATGGCGACGCGAAATGCCTCCAGATCGTTCATGAAGTTATCGACATCGTCCGCAGTACGCGCCTTGAAAATGTTGTTCAGCCCGGGGTAGCGCACCAGGAATTCTGACTCGAGGGCTTTGGCGGCGAGATAGGCAAACTGAGCCGCGATGTCGATGCTGCGCGCCGCCTCGAGGGTGGTCTGGTCGCGCAGGATGCGGAAGGCCGGATTCGCCAGATTGCTGTCGATCACATCGGCCTGGGCTTGAGCGCGCAGATTCAAGAAGTGATTGTATTGCCCGACCAGATCGTTGTGCTCGGAAAGCAAGCGATTGAATTCCTCCAGCACGATCTGCTTCTCGATGGCCAATTCGGCAGTCTGCAGCAAGAGTGTGCGGATCGTAGCGGCGCTGTTGGCGTTGATGATCTCCGCTTGGTTGATCGCCTGCTTCAAGGCTTGTTCGCTCTCCAGTGCAGCCAATTCTTCCTGCGCTGGATCCCAGACCGTTTGCGTCGAACTGGAGCGGGTATGTTCAAACTTGTAGCCTCCCGAAAGGATCAACTCAGTGCCGAAGTCCCAATTCAGTGGGTTAATGCTGAATTTGGAGGTTGCGCGAACTTCGGCGCCTGCGTAAATATGGTGGGTATTGGCGGTGGTTTCGATCTCGGTAGTACGGCGGGCGTTGATCGCACCTTGCGCCACCGCTGTCGCCGCGATGATCTCCCCGCTCTGCAGCGTGAGTTGAATCACCCGGCCCGCACGCTCCTCTTCGATGCGTACCTGTTCCAGCACATTCAATTGCCGCCGTTCGATCTGCTTCAGACGGAGCGAAACCGTGTTCAGATTGTGAAAGTTCTGCTTCATCAAGCCGCCCTCACCCATGCAAGTCATGTAATTGTCTTGGCTGGGGCCGCAGATTTCGAGCAGGCGCGTGTCGTACGTCAGCCGCAGATTTTGCATCTCGCGGGCCAGCGCCGTGCGATTTTGGTCGAATTCACGCTGTGAATTTTCTGCGCGATTCTCGTCTTCGGTGGCGTCGCGCAGAAAGTCGCTCTGCACCAGGCGGCGCAATTCGTCGTAGGTCTGCAGCGGCACATATTCATCCACAAAGCCAAAGGGGTTGATGCCTTCGTGGATGGCTTGGGCCTGGGCGCGCAACCGCTCGAGGTTGTTGATGATCTCGAAGCCGCCATTTTCCAAGAATTTGGCATTCTGTTCGGCGGCACTGGTGGCAAGCGCCATGGCCTGGACATATTGATTAGCAAACGCATATGAATAGAGCTCCAGGGCTTTCTCGTCCTGCCCCAGTTGGCGGTAGCGATCGGCCATTTCGCCAATCGCCAGCACCATCCGTTCGCTGACCAAGCCAAAGAGATCAAACTCGCGCTCGCCAAAATAATCGCCGATGTACCCGCCATCGGGGCCGCCAAAGTCGGCGTTGAAGGCATGGGCGAGCACGCCGACGGCCAATTCGAACTGGCGCCGGCCTTTGCTCAATTGCTCCAACTCTTCGGCGATGATCTGGTCGGCGCGCGGGTCACCGCCCGCGAAGCGATAGTCCAGCGCATCGACCAGAAATTCGTTGCCAAAGATCATGTGGATGTTGGCGATTTCGCGTGTGGCTTCGAGTACGCCGTCGCGGCCTACTTCCCGCACCGGCATGGGATTACCATTGACCATCACCTGGATGTCGGGTGGGTCGGCCAGGGCGAGAAAGCCGAACATCTCGCGGGCTCGTACCAATTGCCCGCGGATCTGTTCCGAGGGCCGCGGCCAACTGGTTGGATCATCGCCCGTGCAATAGCCGCGGATGTCCACGCTGCTGTAGTCGCTGCAAAAGGAATCGTAGAGTTCGCCATTGTTAAAATCTTCGTAATTCAACTGGCACTCAGCTGGCGTACGGCAGGCCAGCGGGAGTTGTAACTCGTTTTGGCGGAAGGCGAGGCCGGTGGTCAACAGCGCTTGCGCCTGCTCGTAGACCTTTTGGTAATCTTGCCGGGCCAGGAGCGCCGGGGCTTGGCTGCTTGCCAAGAGACCAATGTTGTTGCTGGTGACAAAATCACCCACATTGCTCACCCCACCTGCAGTGATCGTCCGCCCATCGGTGCTACGCATATCGGTATCGCTCGGACTGGTGGTCTGGCTTGCCGGTCGTTGAACCGGTGCAGCCTGGGCGGGCAGTGGTAGTAATAGCGCCACCAGCAGCAGCCAGATCCACCAGCGTTTGGTTTGGTTATTCATAGGAAACGCCCTCAGATCGCGTTGTTCGATTTACTTGCCGGGGTACTCGCGCTGCCCACGTTGCGTGTCGTATTCGACAATCCCTTTCAGGAAGCAGACAACATCAACACTGACCTTCTCGTGGGGACCATCGCTCATAAACTGGGCATCGACCCACCACCAACCATCGACTGTGTAGGCCCAAACTTTGTCGGCATCTTTTGAATCTTCACTCATGTCGTAGACCCCAGTGGACCAGCCTCCGACCGTGCATTCGTATTCGCTGGCGGGAACGTTGGTGAAGATCCGATTGATGTTTTCGGGTAGATTGGTGATGCGCAGAATCTTGATCGGTTTGCGGTCGGTGCCGCCCATGTAGAAATTGCCTGTGGTGCGCAGATCGCCATAGATATTGAGGCGTGACCCGATTGCATTCTGGCCTGTTTGATTGAGGATGATATACCCTTGCCCATTTGACCAGATGGCATCCTGCGTGGTCTTGTCGTAGACGAGCGCGGCGCGCGTCTGGCCATCAACCCCAAAGAGCAATTCGGCGCGGTTGGCCGTGCTGGCTGAAGGAACATCCAACATCATGTCGGGGTCCTGTCCGCCCACATGCAGCGGATAGCGCGGGTCACTGGTGCCGATGCCTACTCGTCCTCCCTCTTGGGCCAACAATGTGTCGCCATTCTGGACGCTCAGATCGCCATTTACCTGCAAGGCCGTGCTGATCGCGGCCGTGCTGCTGATTTGCAGTTGGGCTTGCGGCGCCGTTGTTCCTACGCCCACGCGGCCGTAATCGTCCACATAGACGGCGGGCTCGTCGCGTTCGGGTACAATCAGGCTGGTGGCATGATCGGCATACATGGCAAAGGGAGCACTGGCAAAGCGTTGGCGGGGCACCATCTCATCCAGCCCATCTAGCGTGATGCCGATAAAGCGATCGGGACCGTTGAACAAGGTGGCCGGAATTGGCGTGGTATTGCCGAGCAATACACTAAATTGGCCATTGCGCACCGTGACTTCGTTGTGTTCTTCGATCCACCGCGCCTCGGGCAGCGGCGCGGTCACGTCGTCGTAGATGCGGAAAGTCAATTTGTGGACGCCACTGATCGGCTTGCCTTCGGCATCACGCAAGGTCCCTTGGTAGCTCAGATAGGCAGGGGTTGTTTTACTGGGATTTGCCTGTTGAAACGGCGCGGCTGGCAGCGCGCCAAAAGCTAGCTCGGCATCTGTAAAGAGGCTAATTGCACCGGATATAATCAATAAAGTCATGGTGACAAAGCCAACAGTTTGCGCAAAAAATTTTAATTTGGTGAGTATCATGGTTGGTTCCTGCTTTGACTCAACTTAATTGGGTTGAATGATTGGCTTTCGCAGAAATCAGGCCTCTGGTCGAAGCCTGATTTCGCGGTAATTTCGCTTACTGGTAGGGTTCAGCCTTTAGCGGCAATGAGCAAGCACTTCTAGATAGGTGGCCTCCACCCGAGTCGTGTTGTCGGTGGCGCGATTATGGCTCGCCCAGTGTGCTACCAAGTCCGCCCGCAGCGCCGCTTGACCTTCTGCGTCAAGCGAATCGAAGGCGCGCAGCGTGGGTCCATAGTAGCGGCGGAAATATTCCACCGTGGTGGCCGGATCAACTGGGAAGGTAAAGGTGATCGTGCGCGGGGTGCAGCGCAATTCAGCGATCTGGCTCCCTAGGCGTTCGGCAACGTTGGCTTCGATGCCCCACAGCAAGGGGGAAGGTACTCCCGGCGCGGGCGGGACATGCTTGCCGACGATCTTGAACATCTGGCCGATGAAGCTGTCGGGCGTCCAGTTGGCCAAGGCAATCAACCCACCGGAGCGGCAGACCCGCACCAGCTCGGCGGCGGTCTCTTCAGGCCGCGGGGCGAACATGATTCCAAACATACTGACCACGGCATCAAACGAGTTGTCGGCATAGGGCATTTGCTCAACCGTGCCCTCGTCGAATTGGATTGTCAGCCCTTCGGCCGTTGCCCATTCCTGCGCCTTTTCGAGGAGGTTGGGCGCAATATCGAAGCCGGTGACTTGTGCACCAGTCCGCGCCGCGGGAATGGCCAAGTTGCCGGTGCCACAGGCCGCATCCAGAATCTGATCGCCTGGCCCAAAGTCGAGCCGTTCGATAAATTCGGCAGCGCCGGGGGCATAGGCCTCGGCAATCTTGGCAAAATCGCCAGAGGACCAGAGTGCCTTGGTGCGGGCAGTAAGCACATCAGCTTCGATGGTTGGGGTTACAACAGTACTCATTGAATTTCTCCTTATTGATGAAAAGTTTTGATTTTCGATCCACAGGAAGAGCTTTGATGGTTGACTTCCTGTTTCACTGGCTTTGTGCACGCTCAGTGCGCACAGAATTGAGAGGATAGGGAGGGGGCGTCACAAAAACGTCACAACATTTGGAGCCAAGAAAAACAATGCCCGGAATCGATCGGATTCCGGGCAGATGGCCTAGCGCCTACACAGGCGAAGACCGATTTTGTTTTTGATGTGGGAATTCTTTGTGGACTTACCCTGCTACGGAGAGTACCATGGTCTCGCGGATCAGTTGCGCCAAGGGCGTGGTACGACCATTCTGCAGCGCTTGCTCGAATTCGAGTAGGGACAAGTGTTGGCGCAATTGGGTCAGCACGCGCTCATAATTGGCCTCACTCGAGATGGGCTGCGCAAGATTGGTTTCTTGGCGGAGTTTTTCGGCAGCTCCCAGTAACCGCGCCGCAAAGGATGCGTGTTCACTGTGGTCGCTCAATAGGCTGGCGATGTTCTCTAGTGCAAACGATGTGCCCCGCGCATGGCCCAATTCATGCATGAGCGTAAGGCCCTGGCGGAAGTAATCGAACGCACGCTGCTCGTCTCCCATGGCGCGGATCACCCACCCGAGATTGAACATGCCAAAACCGGCGTTGCTCCTTTCGCCAATCTCCAGCAAGATGCGCAACCCCTCTTCGCAGTACTGGTAGGCCGTTGCATAATCTTGTTGGTGGTAAGCGATAAGCCCCAGGTTTCGCAGGCTAACGCCCTGCAAGCCGGGGTTGTTGGTCGCTCGCGCAATTGCCAGGCATTCCTCGTAGTGCAGTGTGGCCGCAGCGACATCACCGAGTGCCCGCAACGCATTGCCGACATTAAAGAGCGCAGTGGCAATGCTCACCTGGCTGCCAGTCTGACGCAGCAGGTCCAAACTCTCCTGATAGTAATCGTAGGCGTCGCGCATCCGACCTTGATCCCAGGCCCAGCTGCCTAGATGCCCCAACGCGACCGCGATACCCCTGGTGAGATTTAATGACCGATAGAGGGCGAGGCTCTGCTGGAGTCGTTCGTAGGACGCTGGATACCGCCCCGTGCGCATATCCACGTCGGACAGGTAGCGTAGCGCATCGGCCAGGGCCAATGGCTCATCTGCGTCTTGCAGCAGGGCCACACTCTCTTCTAACACCAGCCTGGCCTGCTCATAATCATCCTGACGAATGGCAAAAAAGCCAGCGGCGGTCAACGCTTTGGCTTGCGTGATGGGACTGGCTGTACTGCGCTGGGCCAACGCAGTGGCCAACCATTCGCGACCTTCGCTAAAGTAGCAGCGGGTGTCCCAATATTTCCACAAAGCTGTGGTCAAGCGGAGCGGTAATTCCCGCTCGCGACCACTGTTGGCAAAGGCCAAAGCGCTGCGTAAATTCGGATGCTCAGCATCCAGCAGGGCCAGCCACTTTTCCTGTTGCTCCCCATGAAATTCTGCATTGGCTTGCTCGGCGAGGCAGAGGAAATATTCGGCATGCCGCTGTTGCACAGCTTGCAATGCGGCGGGATCGCTGAATTGGCTGAGCGCATATTCTCGTAAGGTTTCGAGCAGGCGATAGCGATTTTGCCCGCCTTGGCTCTCGACAATGATCAACGATTTGTCGACCAACTGGGTCAGCAGATCGAGTGGATGGGGTGGTAAGCCGGAGACCGGGGGAAGTTGGAACACAGCTTGCAACGCGGCTAGACTAAAGCTGCCCTGGAAAATAGCTACCTGGCAAAAGAGCGCTCGCTCATGCTCACTCAGCAGGTTGTAGCTCCAATCGATGGTGGCGAGCAGCGTCTGCTGTCGGGGGGAGGCGGCGCGTTGACTCTGGGCCAGCAAGGCAAAGGGCTCACTGCGCACATAATCGGCAATCTGCTCCACCGCAAGGACTTTGACCCGCGCTGCTGCCAGTTCAATCGCCAAGGGAATGCCATCCAGCCGTTGACAGATCTCGGCGACCACCGGGGCATTGTCCGCTGTGAGCGCGAAGCTGGCTTGTACACTGGTGGCCCGTTCAGCAAAGAGCTGCAAACTCTCCGCCTGGAGCAATGAAGCATCTTGGCTGAGCTGGCGCGGATCGGGCGTGGTGAAGGTGGGAACCTGCCAACGCGTCTCGCCCGCGATGTTCAAGGGCTCACGACTGGTGGCCAGCAGTTGCAAATGGGGACACTGCCGTAGCAAGGTGGACCCGATTTCGGCGCAGGTATCGATCAAATGTTCACAGTTGTCGAGCACCAGCAGCAACTGCCGTTCGGCCAAAAAGTTGATGACACTTTGGTTCAAAGGCTGATCGATGGCTTCGCGTACGCCCAAGCTTGTGGCAATGGCGCGCATCACTTGGCTGCC
>CAZMRA010000103.1:0-15443 GCA_964568485.1 uncultured Caldilineaceae bacterium
TCTTAACGCGCTCTACAAAATCTCTGACAACCTTAAAATTGACATCGGCTTCCAACAGCGCCATGCGCACCTCGCGCATAGCCGCATTGACGTCGGCCTCCGTCAATTTCCCTTTGCTTGAAAGCTTATCAAAGACGTTTTGTAATTTGTCGGTTAAGTTCTCGAACACGAGAGGTACCCTTACAGTCTGCGCTAAATTTTATATTCGTTCGGCTGTTTTCGAGCGAACAGTCTTCTCTAGGACAGACGCTGAATGCTAAACAAAAATGATGCGCCTTGTGGCTGGTCCCGTTTAGTAACCATCCAGGCGCAAACCAACGTATATTTTACTGTGAGTTGGCTGTTGGGTCAAATCGGCCAGGGAAGCTAGTCAGGAATGTTTCCCCTCGTCCGCTGGACAGACCATTCATTAGGCGGGCAAATTAGGGCGCGCTGGCTTCTCTGCCGGCGGTTCGGTATCAGACTTATTGGGCTTCAGGATTTTCTCCCAGGGGATGCCACTGCGCAGATGGATATCTTGCTGTTGGGTGGGGAGCTCGATCTTGTATTTGGCAAATTCTCGCCAGATCATAAAATTGAGATCACTGGTCACTTTGAGGGCTGCGCCTGGGTCATCGAGCCAGAAGGCCAGTTCAAACTCCAAACCAGTTGGACCAAAACCAATAAAAAAGACATCGGGCGCTGGCTTTTTGAGGACAACCCCATGCCGTTCAGCCACGCCAGTCAAGACGTCGCGTACTTGCGTGGGGTCACTTTGGAAACCCACACTCACGCGGATGGTGCGGCGGATGGTGCGAGCGCTTTGGGTATAGGTCGCGACAGTCGAGGTTAACAAGCTTTTATTGGGAATCAAAATCTCGACATTGTCCGCAGTCCGCACTACGGTGGCCCGCATCCGTAATTGGTCCACCACACCGCGCGAACCGCCAACTTCAATCACATCACCGGGTCGCAGCGTCCGCTCGAAGAGCAGCAAAATCCCGCTCACGAAATTCCCGACCAGTTCTTGCATGCCAAAACCCAACCCGACCGACAGTCCGCCACCAATGATCGCCAGTGCCGAAAGATCAAAGCCCAGCGCACTGATGGTTGTCAGCAAGCCGATCGCAATAATTGCATAATGGGTCGAGAGCAAGATCGTATTGGTCACGCCGGGGTCGGCAACGGTGCGCGGCAAGATAAATCGCTTTAGTAGCTTGCGCACCATCCAGGCTAGGGTCAGGAAAAAATAGAGTGACACCATCGCAGCAAAGAGCCGCCTGGGGGTGATGGGTCGCTCAAGCAGCGTGATCAGCTCGATGTCGCCCACTGGGAACGTCCCGGCCAAACTGTTGCTTAGCAGAATCACCAGCAGGATCAGAAAGAGCGGCCATAGGAAGCGTCGTTGATAATGATCAGCATGGCTTGCTTCCAAAAAGCCATAAAAAAGGCCGATCAGCACGCGGTAGCCGAGCAGCAGCCAAAAGATCGGCAAAAAGCGGATCAACAAGCCGTCGCGCCAGCCATTTGTGGCAAAAATTTGGAGTGCCACCTCGCCGAACAGCAACCCAAGGATGGGGAAGAGAATAACATGCAGGGCTCGTGACCAGCGCAGTAGTTGAATTTGCCAAGTAATCGACGCGTCGCCTTCGTGTTCCAGCAAATGGAGATAGCGCCGCTCGATCATGAGGGCCACTTGGCGGACAAGCATGGGAAGTAACCAAGCAAGCAGCCAGACAATCATAAATGCCGTGATCTGGCGTTGCACAACCGGGCGCTCTAAGACCAGCAACAAGGTATTAAATTGATCAGTAAGCACCTGGATTCGTTGGTCTTCCATCAGCATTCCTTTATTGCTGTGCTTAACGCACAGGGGTATCTGCTTGGCGAGCCATTTCAACCACCCGCACAAACTCTGCCGCTGCGTCAGCTGCACCCTTGTCTTCGTACAAAGCTGCAGAGAAGGCTTCGCTTCCGGCCGCCAACAGCGCCGTCACCGTAGGCCCATTCCCCAACCGTTGGGAGATGGCTAAGGTAGGCAAAAATTGTGCGGCAACCGTCGGGCCACTTAATTCCACATTGGCGTTGGCAGGGATAATCCCGATCTCCTCGGCCCACAAGAGCTGACTTTCTTGATTGGTCATGAATTCGAGTAAAGTCAGTCCCAGGGCCAGTTGTTCTGGCGTTGCCCCGACGGGCAATAACAGCCCGCGCGTGGTTAAGAGTGGACTGGCTTCCCCCACTGGTCCGGTCGGCAGGCGGGTAACGGCAACGCCAGCTGGGCCCATTGCGCTGCGAAGTTCCGTCCAGAGCACGGGGCCCCCTACTAAATAGGCCGATTCGCCGGCCATAAAGGCGGCCTTGAGTTGTTCTCCGTCTTCAGTTAGCCAAATATTGGCTTCAGCTCGTACCGCAAGTAGCCATTCCAGCCAAGCGGCAATGGCCTCGGGATCTGGGGCGAGACTAAAATTTTCATCATACAGCGTGCCGCCAAAGCCCCCCACTCCCCAGTAAGCCTGTTCGAAGCGCGTGTCCAACATGATGGGCAGCCCTTGCTCTCCCTGCGTGCGCAGCTCCGCCAAACTTTGGGCTGGTATGGTGACCAATACTGGATTGTAATAGAGAGCCATTGGTTCCAATGAAAGTGGCAGTCCATACAAGCTACCGGCATGGCGAAAAGAAGTCAGCGCTTCGGGGCGGAACCGCTGCAACATCTCGTTGCCAACAAGCTGGGTGATGTCGGCCACTTGTTGCTGCTCCAGAAGGGTACGCAGCACCGATTGTGAGGCCAGCAAGATGGTGATCTCTGACTCAGATGCTGCATCGACCTGAAATTCTTCACTGATTTGGCGCTCATTGACCAGCTCAGTCTGGATGACAACCTCAGGGCAAATGCTTTGGAAACGCTCGATCAACGTCTCCAAGACAGTGGCTTCGGCCGAGCCAATGGATAGGTGCCACAGGCGGATCGTGCCTGTTTGTTGGCAGGCAGTTGCGCTTTGCATAAGCGGAGCCACACCGTTGATCTCGTTGATCAGCGCGGTCAGCTCGGCCGTGGCTACCGCGGCTTCCGAAATACCTTCCAGCACATTCGTGTAGGCATCATTGCCATAAGTGAAGATCGTTTGCCACTCAGGCGCATTGGTCACAGGCAAGGCGAAGCGCGCTTGCGCAGCAAAATTGGCAATGTTAGGGTTGAGCCGCGGATTGATCCGCACCTGTTGATTGGCTGGTACTTGGCGGATGGTACGCATCAAGGTCGCCTGCTGCTCGGTATTGGTTAAAAAGCGGGCAAGGGCCAAGGCCAAACGCCGTTGATTGGTAGAGGAGGCTGTGCTAAACAGGAACGCATTGGTGCGCAAGAGCGGCGCGGCACCGCCATTGGGTCCAGCCGGCAAAGGCGCAATCCCAACTTCGGTATCTTCGAGGCTGGCCGAGATCAGATTAAACTCGTCGGCGGAGCCGATGTAATAGACTGCATCCCCGGCAAGAAAGCGTGCCCGTAAGATCTCCCGATTGCTATCCAGCAGCATGCCCGGCGCTTCCCGTGCATGCTTGAGCCACTCTAGCCAATTGGCAAAGCCTCCTTGATCCAACACAACCCGGTGTTCGTCGTCCATCAACCGGCCACCAAAGGCGGCGACTCCCCAAAAAGCATCGGCAAAATTGGTCGCCAGCGCTACTGTATTGCCCGCTGCGGCCTCGGCCAAAAGGGCATCGAGCGTGGCTGGTGGCTGCTGGACAATTTCCGGATAATAGTAGAGCGCCATGGTGTTAAGCGACATCGGTAGCCCATAAAGCCGACCGCGATAGGTTGTCGTCTCCTGCGTGGCCGGGGTAAAGCGCTCCAACACTGAGCTTGGGAGTACACCATCTAGCGGGCTAATTAAATTCTGATCGGCAAGCGTGGCAATCCAAGAGCTAGGGGCCAGCAATAGGTCAGGGCCAAGCCCCGAATCTGCCGCCGTCTCAAAGGCCAACTGCATCTCGGTAAGATCGGTGAATCGTTGTTGCTGCACACTGACTTGGGGGTTAATGGCCGTAAAGCGGCCCAGAATTTCAACCAAGGTGGCGGTCTCAGCTTCTCCCCACGTGTGCCATAAGAGGATGCGACCGTTGAGCTGTTCCGATTGGGGATCTGTCTGCCGGCTCGCACATCCGGTGATCAGGAAGCAAGCACAGAGCGCAAAGACGAGGGCGACGATTTTGCCGCTTACCTCCCGCGAATTGGGGAAGTAGTGTGAAATCGTAAAGCTGTTCATAAGAAGATCGACGTGGCCGCAACCTGAGCCTAAGTTCTCTCGAGGGCAAAACTGATGCCCAACTTAGCTCCAGGTAATTCTTGGACAGTATAACATAAGGCAGGGGAAATCGGCATTTAGAATCGTCGGGAAGTTGTAAGCTGGCGTTTTGATGTTTTGTGCGATTTATGGCTGGTGAAGTAATACAAATGCGGATTGTGACGATACTGCTGGTTGTTGTCCAGTTTTGCCACTTGGCAAGCGCGATGACGATCCAGTACAATCGTGCTATACCCTGCAACGAACCTTCCAACTAGTTCTAAATCGAGCGCACAAACTATGAACCGAAGAGCATGGATGCACCCCATCCAGGAGTTGTCTGCCTCGGCTGCTGTTCCGCAAGTCGTAGTGGTTGGGGCAGGGATGGCCGGTTTGGTGGCGGCGCGGCTTTTGCATGATGCCGGTTTTGCTGTAACGGTCTTGGAGGCGCGTGATCGTCTAGGCGGGCGGTTATGGACCGATCACCGGCTCGGTGTGCCCATCGACCTAGGCGGCTCCTGGATCCATGGCGCCGACCACAACCCACTTACCGATTGGTGCGCCACCCTTGGCATCGAGCTAGCCATCACCCCGGACGATGATCGCTATTGGTATGAGCATCAGACGATGCTCGCACGGCGTGAGCTTTGGCGGCGTACGTGGTGCGGGCGGCTGCTGGCAACGTGGGCGCTCAATGGGGCAGCAACATTACAGCGCTGGTGGCGGCAGTTAGGCGGTCAACCACGCCTCTCGCTGGCGGATGTGATCAACCCCATCCTGCACAGCCGCTTGTTGCCCACCCTAGACCGGCGGGTACTTGGCGCGATGATCGCGACTGCTGAAGGGGTACAGGGCGCGCCCGCTGAGTTCATTGACATTGAAGATTGGTTTCCTGGCGAGGCACACGGAGTCAACGCCATGCCCGTGGGTGGTTATAAGCAACTAATCGATGATGCCGCCGATGGGCTGGCAATCCAACTCAATACACCTGTGGAACGCATTGTTTATGGGGATAGTGGTGTGCAGGTCATTACACCCACCGGCAGCATTCCGGCCAATGTGGCGGTGATCACGGTGCCAGTGGGGATCCTACAAAGTGGCAAGCTGCAATTTGATCCGCCGCTGCCGCCGGTCAAACAAGCAGCCATTCAGCGGATCGGCTATGGTGGTGAGGGGGTGCTTGGCAAGCTGATCATGCGTTTTCCGCAGCGCTTTTGGCCAGCTGACCAACAATGGTTCATCTCTTTGCCTAATGAACCGACTGAGCGCGGCTGTTTTGGCAGTTGGCTTAGCTTGGAAAATATCGTGGGCGCACCCGTGTTGATGGCATTTGCCAATGGCCATACCGCTGCTCGCTTTGATCGGTACACCAGCGATGAAGAGATCTGTGCGGTGGCGATGCAGGTGTTGGAGCGCATGTTTCCGGGGAAGACTGTAGCCCCGGAGGGATTTATCTTCACGCGCTGGCTGTCTGATCCGTGGGCGCTGGGTAGTTATTCCTACCCAGCGGTGGGCAGTCCGCTCAGTGACCGGCTGCTCTACGCCGAGCCAGTAGGAGAGCGCCTCTATTTTGCTGGGGAAGCAACGCAGACTCAGGATTTTGGAACAGTACACGCTGCACTGCGATCAGGCGAAGAGGTGGCTGACCAGATCATACGTGTCTATAGTGGCCGCGAGCCCGAGCGGACTGCGCGGCCTTGGACTACTGCACTTGCTGGAACTCCCCATTGACGACTTGATAGATCCAAATCTGGGGATTGGCCAGATCGCCATTCGGCTCATAACTGAAGTCATCTAGCAAGGTTTCGACCCGATTCTGGCGCAAAGCATTTGCAATGGCACTGGCTGTCAACTCATCTGCAGCGCGGGCTCCAGCAGCCAGCACTTGCAGCGCGACATACCCATTGACCGAGTAGGTGTCGGGGTTGCGGTATTCGACGGCTTGATAGGCCTCAATCCACTGTGCGTCCGCCACATTGCGCGGGCTGGGGGCAAAGGCACTCACATACATGCCTTCGGCTGTGCCATTCGATTCGTCAATGGTTGCAGCTAAGAAAGCGCCATCACTGGCCAACATCGGCAAATCGATATCGGCTTCGATCAAGGCTGCCCTCAGATAGGGGGCTTCGATCTCATAGCCTGCGTAGAAGATGGCGTCGGCATTGGCGCTTTGCAGTTGCGTGATCTCATTTTCGTAGCGACTTTGGCCTTCTGCAACTTCAATCTGGATGGCGATTTCGGCACCACGACCAGTTAGTTCTTGCCCGAGGGTGGCAGCCAGGCCACGCCCGTAATCGGTGTCATTGTGGATGATGGCCACTCGTTCAGCATCTAACGTTTCTACTAAGAATTCAGCGTCCACCGCCGCCTGCACGGCATCATTGGCATTGACGCGGAAGAAATTGGTATATCCTTGCTCAGTGAGCGTCTGCTCCGAAGCCGTCGGTGTGATCACCACCAGTGGCATACTTTGATAGCGCTCCATCGCGGCCGCTGTCTGCCCACTGTTGAGGTGGCCGATTACACCGATGACCCGCTCTCCTGCTGCCAAGGCTTGTTCGATGGTGCCAACTTGGCTAACTGCCACATCGCTATCCGATTCATCATCCAGGGGGCGGACGACCACGCGATAGCCAAGCAGTCCGCCGGTGCGGTTGATCTCCTCCGCAGCCAGCCGCACGCCCCCTAATATGGTCTGGCCCCCATTAGCCTGAAAGCCACTCAATGGCACGGCTACATACACCACGGCATCGCCGCGGGTTGGTTCAGTAGAATTATTACCGTTACAAGCGACGATTAATAAGGCTACACAGCAGCCCAGTACAAAACGCATCAACTTGCTCATAACTTCGCTTCCGTTTAGTGAAACACAGAAAGGTTTAGAAAGCCCCGCCACACTTGCACCGGTGAGGACCAGCCTGCTGGCGAACTGGTGCGGCTAATAGCTTGTTACTCCCCAATCCCTTTGGTGTTGTAATCATAGACTTCGTTGATACTCGTTACGAGATCGTTCAAGCGATCCACCTGTTCGCGAATATCCTCTTGCAGCCGTTCCGCACGCCCACTGGCTACAGCACTGGCGTCGATCAGTTGGACTTGACTATAGACTGTTGCTAGAGCCGTTAGGCTTTGATCCAACTGCAGTGCCGCTTGGCTCATGCGTCCATCCAATTCGCGCAAGGTCTTCCAATGTTTGCCCTTGCTACTGATGACTTGATCTAATTGGTCCTGTACGACAGGATTGGGCTCGAGTCGGCGTTGCGCGGTCAGCCGTTCAATCTCCTTAGGTAAAGCGCTGCGCTCACGTGCCAGCAGATCGTCATTCCGATAGGCATCCAACCGTAGGGCGAGTTGAAAGATGTTGCTCAACCAATCAGTGATCTGCGTGGCGGTGATCTCCAAGCGGTCACGGATCAGCCCGTTACGTTGGCCGCGGATCTGCGTTTCGATGCGGCGCTGATATTCGAGCGCAGTTTCGATCTTTTGGCGCAGCCCTTTGTCTTTGACCTGCCCTACCTGAAATTGTTCTTGAAACAGGCTGAGCAACATGCGAGCATTGGTCTCGGCATCGGTCAGGCTTGAGTAGACGATCAAGCTGAGGCCCAGCAACCCCAATAATGGCCAGCCAAAGGGGGGCCACCAAGGAAAGGGCCGGCGTAGCACAACCGTGAGGATGATCGTGAGCGCAATGATCACGGCACTTTCCCAGCGCAGGAGGGCATATTGGATGATCGCACCTTGTGCACGCTGTTGTAACTCGCTACGAATAGTAGTCATAATCGGGCGTTAGACAATATACGAGGGCATAGCTCATGCGCTCGTTAGAAATAGGTTGAGATAAGCCGATAGAGCGCTTCGATGTCGGTTTCGTCAGCTCGCCGGAACTGGCCATTGCCCAGTTCAGCGATGTTGCGCAGCAGGGCCTCATCGGCGTCATTGCCGAACGCAATGGTGAAGATGACCAACGGTAGTTGGCGCTGATTTTGCATCAGGTTGCGCAGGTCGTTGATCCAATAGTAACTTTCGTTCTCTTGGCCATCGGTCATGACCACAATTGCGTTGATCGCCTCGGTATCGTTCTGGGCTTGTAGATCAGTGACCGCGTTGTAGACGGCGTCGATCAGTGCAGTGCCACCATTCGCATCCAGATTGTCGATGATGGCGAGCATATCTTGACGGTTGCCCTCATCCAATACTCGCAATGGCGTAAAGCTTTTGGTCCCACTACCAAATTCGATCAACCCAATGCGGTCCCGGTCACCCTTGATCTGCTCGACAAAGGCTTGCAAGGCGGCCCGAGCCCGTACGATCTTTTCGCCTTCCATGCTGCCGCTCGTATCGACCACTAGGTAGACATTGGTAGGGCGTTTGGTGAAATACCAGAAGTCGGCCACCACGGCGATCACCGCCGGTGAGGGCATTTGTAATGTCGTTTGGGGTTGGCGCCAATCGACAAAGGTGGTGTCCGCAAAGGGGCTGCCGGCCTCGTCCAGCGAGATGTTCAGATCCGCCGGTCGATAGCCAGTGGCCAGTAAAGCAGCCTGGGCCTCAGTGCTGGTCAGGTAATTGGCAAAGGCTTGAAATGTTTGGCGCTGGTTGTCGGTGACGGCCTGCTCATCCACTTGTTTGCCCAATTCCAACAAGGCCAGCGGATGGTCGGTCCACAACGTGCCCTCGGCGGGGTAGAGTGCCACCAGCGGTTCGCCCCGTTGGGTGCGGTTCCACTCGATCACCACCCGTTCTTGGGCGACAAAAGCATCCAAGAAATCACGGCCTTCGTTGGCCAGCCGCTCGACGATCACCTCTTCGCCTTCGCCATAAAAGCGCACCGTTGCCTCGACCGCTTGCACATAGGCCAAGGTTTCGGGCGCGGTGGCGGCCTCTTCGGTCAACCCACGGGTCAGCCCGGCGCCAGCATAAAATTCGGCCAGGGTTGCTAATAAACCACTCGCATTGCTGGTGCTAGGATGATTCCACTTAAAGTCAGCATCCTGCGTGGCATTCTGTTGGATCGTCTCCCAGCCGACCGATCGATTGGGCCAACCGAGGTCGCGGGCTACGCTTTCCCATGCGGCAATCACCACCGGGCTCACCGCATAGCGGACTTGCCCACTGGTACGGCGTTCACCAATCGGGATTGCGCTTTCGCTTTCAATCTCGGCTAGGCGTTCGCTCCAAAGAGTCTCCAGCCGGTCGATCCAGAGGCTGCTGTCAGGCGAAAGGGCTTGAAATGGCGGTGCATTCAACGCTGCATCGATCATCTCTTCCGGCTGATAGGCGAGGATCTGAACCCGCATGGATTGATTATCGCCGGTGCGCAGCCCTTGCTCGTTAAATTGATTGGCCAACTCGGTCAGGACCGGGGCCATCACTGGCGAGACAGCGACCGTTAACTCGGCACTGTCGCTACGCCAGGAGGGGCTTACCTCATTCGTTAGGTCCGGTTCACCTCGAAAGAGGCGCCCGACAAACCAGAGGCCCGTGCCACCCACAGCGGAAACGCAAATCACAGCACTTAAGGCCAAGGCGCTAATAAAGATCCAGAGATTGCGTCGCTGCTTAGGGGTCATGCGGCTAGATGACTTGCGCGGTTGTCTACTCATGATGGTTGCCTCACTGCCCAACGTTGAGTTCAAACCAGCGCAACAAGGTCAACAGGACATCCCGATCCGGGCTACGCATGGCCGTGGTGCGGGGAACGACAGGCTGAACGCCCCGGTCTGCCCATTGTACAAACAAGCTCTGTTCACTGGCATCCACCCCAATGTTGGGGTTGGCTGGGCGCAAGCCATAGGCAAGGGCAGCTTGTTGTTGAGCATCATCTAATAAGAAACGTTGAAACTCGAGCGCCGCATTCTTTTGTAGCGCGGTGGTCTCAGGCCCGACCCAAACGGTGAATGGGAAATCAAACCAGGTGACATACTCTGGGTAATAAATTTGCAGCGGGTCTTCCCAGCGGGTGATGATCCCTTGCATATTTTGTAAGAGATCACTCTCCAGTAGCTGGCCGCCATCACCTACGCTATAGCCAAATAAGGCGAAATCTTCGGCGGTATAGGCGCTGGCGCTGCTAAAATCGGTGACTGCACCCATCAACTCGGCCAACCAACGTTGGAATTCTGGGTTGGTAACATCTTCGACGCTGATGTCGGTGCGATCATAATATTCGCCGGCAATGGCGATCATTGCAGCCAGGCCACCGACATTGCGGCTAGGATTGGGGACTACCAGCTTAAAGAAGCCCCATGCCGGGTCGCCACCGAGTTCGGGCCAACCACCGCGGGCAATCGCCGCATCATGAATAGTTGCCCAGTTGACCTCGCCAAATTGTTTTTCGAGCACGGCCCCGCGACTGGCATAAACGCCCCAAGCAAAGAGGCTAATGGCAATGGGGCGAGCCCGGTATTCACCGTCAGTCAAAAAGACGTCTCGGCCCAGGCGCTCTTTGTACGAGGCGTTAGCGAGCTCTACTAAATAGCGGCTGTCAGGGATCCAGGCTGTCGGGAAGTTGGCCAGTGCGGCCCTCTCGGATTCGCTCAAGTTCTCGGGGCGAACATCTGCCCCGAGGGCGCCATATTCGTTGCGATCCCAGCGGCCCAGTGCAGTTAGACCATCGATGGCGACAATCTCGACTTGAACCGTCGACCCGTCAACCACGCGGCCTGCGGCATTGAATGCGGTAGCGGCACTGCGTACCCATGGCTCGACCGGCAGGGCCGTCAAAATACGAATCGTTACACGATCTGGCCGGTCAACCGTCAATCCCACCGCCGGGTTGTCGTTCCCATTGCGATTGAGCAGCAAAGAGAGACCAACAATAACTAAGGCGATAGTAATAATTATGGCAAAAATCCAACGGGTTCGGTTCATAGCAATTTATTGATGGTTTCATGACTTATGCAGTAACCAATGCGCTGAGAATTTATCCGTAAATGGCTCCGAGTGATGCGGGTACACCTAGCTCTGGGAGCCATAATCATATTACGGATAGCCTCTAAGTATCTGCGGTTGAATATGCGTTCAGCCACTGAGTAATGATCGGCGCTGCGTACCGTGGGTAGTTAAATTCTAATTGACTGCTGAGTGTTGAAACCGGCAGCTTTGCGCAAGCAACTCTGCCGGTTTCGAGCTAACCTTGCTATCTATCCTGCAGCAACACCCCAGGATAGTTCATTAGCTGAGACCCAGTTTCTTCTTGCGCTCTAGCAATTGCGCATTGAGCACCGAACGCTCCAAGACTTGATCCATCTGTTGATCGAGACTGGAAGCGTGCATTTCGCTGGCTGTGGTGGCTTTGTCCAAGCGAGAATGGATGCTTTCGGCAATCCGCTTGATGTCGCCATCGCCCGTGCCCATGAGGTCGTTGAGGCTCTTGATGGCCCGGACCGTCACTTCTTTGCTCTTGGCCAACTCGAGCAGGGCTTGTAATTCTTCGCGCTCCTGCCTCATGGTGGCGAGGCGAGCTTCAAGCTTCACCTTTGCGTCCAAGAGCTTCTGGAACTCGGACTCTTGCCGCTGGATCTGCTCAGTATAGGTCTCTACCAAGCGGGCCACACTGTTCAGGCGGCTTTGGGCAGCCACAGCCGCCGCTTCGTTGCCTTCGATCAAGAAGGCATTGATTGCCCGATCCAGCTCAGTCTGCTTCTGCTCTTGGTCCGCCAACCGGCGTTTGATCGACTTGACTTCGCCGCCTACGGTTGCCGCGGCATCTTCCAAATCGGCCAGATTGTTTTCCACTTGGCGAGTATATTCGTCGATGACAGCCAAACTGTTGGACTTGAGCGCTTGGTCGATCAGCGCATGCAGATTGGCCGAAATCAAGGTGCTGACTTTGTCTAAAAGCGATGCCATAGGATAGTCCCTCCAAAAATTAAATTATAGAACATTTATAGATCGTGTAAACAGTCGTTCGGGCGGATTCATCTAGGTTTGGGCTTGCCTGCTCGTAGCATTACATTCTTTACGTAATTGCTTCGGCTTCGGTTGCAATTGTCAGTATACCCAATCTCTTCCCTTACTGGATGACGCTAAGATGACTGTTTTCCCGACAATAAGCTGACACTGCCACTTAATTCTTACGCGCTTGGGCGATCATGGTGAGGATCGCTTCGGCTTCATCTTTGAGACCGCTGCTGCGGAACCCCAAAATGCCTTCAAGCGCTTCTTGGGTCGTCGGGGCCTGTTGGGCAATGGTTTTGAGCAAAGTATTTCCGGCTACGGTATAGGGGGGGATACGCTCGGCGATCGCCTTCTTTTGGCGCATTTCTTGTAATTTTAGGAAGATTCGCCGTTCGACCTGCGGTGAAACGGTGCTCAGATTCTGTTGCAGCTTCTGTTTGATGGCCTCCGTGGCCTCACTTTGTGCGTTGCGCTGCGAAGCGAGTAAGGCTTCATCTCCAGCTTGTTGTGGATTCAGCTTGACGAGATCCAAGATGGATGGGCCATAATGTTGCAAGCGTTGCTCCCCCATACCAGGCAACTGAGCGAGCTCATCCTCGTTGCGGGGGCGGGTTTCAGCAATACGCAACATCACCTCGTTGCTCATGATCACATAGGGTGGAACGCCATTCTGTTCTGCTGTGCGCCGCCGCCAGAGCCAGAGAGCTTTTTGCAGCGCAGTATACTTGTCTCCTTCGGCTGGCTCATCGGCGTTCTCCGTTGCCACCTCGTCGGGAGGCGGAGCCATTTCGGCTAACTCGGGGTGTTCCAGCAACCAGAGTTCGGCAGCAGCACGTCCGCGCATCGTTGGTGCCAAGACCATGAATCCTTGCCGCTCGTACTGGCGCAGGCGACCGTCTTCGAGTAGATCATCAATATACCCCATGATACTCTCTTCGCCCAGCATTTTTAGTCGCCCAAAATGGCGAGCTTTGTCCGCGGTGACGGGCGCACGCAGGTTGCCGGCCAAGATGCGGGCCAATCCGCTGCGGCCAACGGGCTTGGGCAAGCTGATCAAGCAGTCGATGATCATCGGTTCGATATCGGCATCATCGGGCAAGGGCGTTGTGATCGCCGTCCGCGGTGGGATCTCGGGACGCACGCCTGTGCAATTATCGCAGACCTCGCATTTGAGGCGTGGCGGGCTGCCAAAGTGCGCGCTGATATAGCCATGTCGGCAGGTTTCAGCCGTGGCATAACCGATCACCTCATCAATGCGCCGTTGACCTAAGGCGGTTGACTGCGCCAAAAGCTTCTCCAGCCGTTGTTGCGCGGCCAGTGGCTGGTCGATTGGCTGCGCAGTTAGCTCGATCAACATGGCGCGCCGTTCTCCCTTGAAGTTGAGCCAACCAGCAGTCTGCCAATCCAGCAATCGGGCTTCGGTTTCAGCCAAGGGCCAATTTAGCAATTCAGCCAGATCAACTGCCTTGATGGTGGCTGCATGTCCAGGACGTAAGCCTAGGCCTCGCACAAGGCGAGAAAAGGTCTCATCATTCTTCGCGGCTTCGGGGAGATTGCGCCCAATGGAAAGGGATAATTCTTGCGGCAGATCAAAGCTGCGGCTGAGTAACTCGGCTCGCTCCAGAATACTCACGGCCACGCGCATCGTGGTCTCGTCGGTATTGACCACTTGCTGCAGGCGGCGGGCCTCTACTAGCCCGACCAACCGTGAAGGATTATAAAAGGATGGTCGTTCGGTCTCTGTCTCGTTCTGCTCGGCGCTCAATTGGGCTGCAATCGCAGCATACACTTTGGCCAAAAATTCAACTTGATGCTCGTCGGCTTTGGCCCAGCGCCGCAAATTGGCCCAATCGTTGTTGCTGTAGAAGAGCACACCCTGGCTGGGTTTACCATTGCGCCCAGCACGCCCCACTTCTTGATAGTAGGCGGCGAGGCTTCGCGATGGGTGAAAGTGGACAATAAAGCGAATATCGGCCTTGTCGATGCCCATACCAAAGGCGATGGTGGCCACCACGACACGCGTCTTGTCGGCCATGAAGCGATCCTGCACGGCACCGCGATCGGCTAACCCTGCGTGATAGGCTTCCGCCGCGATGCCCGCCATGCGCAATTGTTGAGCTAGTGCCTCGGCCTTGTGGCGGCTGTTGACATAGACAATGCCGCTGCCGGGTGTCTCTTTCACAAATTTGAGCAGGGCAGCCAATTTTTCATCTTCATTATGAAATTCCAGCGCGGAGAGATGCAGATTGCTGCGGAAGATGTCGAGCAACAAGGAGCGTGGTCGTTGTTGCACCGGATCCTCGCCTTCGGTGGTTGGCGCTTGCTCACTACTCATGTAATCGATAATCTCGTCACGCACCTGCGGCGGCGCGGTGGCGGTCATCGCCAAAGCGGGTGGATTGCCCAATTCGCGCCGCGCTTCTTGGATGAAGAGATAGTCTGGGCGGAAATCATGTCCCCACAAGCTGACGCAGTGGGCTTCATCCACTACGAAGAGATCAAGCCCGGTACTGCGTAGGGCCCGCAAAAAGGCGCGCTGGCGTAAGCGTTCGGGCGCCGCATAGATGAGCTTATACTGGCCTTGGGCAATGCCCTTCATGCGCTCGTTCAACTCTTCTTCGCTGAGTGTGCTGTTGATGAAGGTGGCTTTCGAGCGTGCAGACGCGGGCAGGCTATCCACCTGATCCTTCATGAGCGCGATCAAGGGGCTGATGACCAACGTGGGTTTGGGTAAAATCAGTGCTGGCAATTGATAACAAAGCGATTTGCCCGCCCCAGTCGGCATCACCGTCAGGATCGATTCTTTGCGCATCACGGTCGCCATCACTTCGATCTGCCCTGTCCGCAGCTTCATAAAGCCAAAATGGCGCACGGCTTCAAGCTGGATCGACCGTTGTTCTTGTCGGCTGACTGGGATTGAATCTGGGCCACTCAGTTGTTGATAGAGTTGCACTGGATCCAGCCCAGTGGCACTCGCACCACCTGTATAGGGGGTGAGCACTTGGCGTAATGCTGATAATTCAACTTGCTGCCGGCGGGCCAATTCGAGCTGAACCGCTTTGGCACTCTCGGCTTTGCCGCTCTCTTGCAGCAACTGTACCAGCACGTGCATGGCCTGATTGGGGAGGTTGGCCGCAACGCCTGTAACCAATCGCTGCAGATATTCGTCGGCCAGTTTTTTTTCCCCTGCTTGGTGGGCCAATTGTGCCAAAGTGAGCGTCGCCAGTTGATCGGCTGGGTGAGCTGCCAGAAAGGTCTCCAACAACATCCGAGCCTGCTCAAACC
>CAZMRA010000104.1:0-2925 GCA_964568485.1 uncultured Caldilineaceae bacterium
ACATGCGATAGGCCAGGGCGAACAACAGCGAACGATACCCCTCAAATGGATCACTGTGCACGGCGCCTCCTTTTGAACATTTGGCGTTTGCTTAACGAGCCCCATCTATCGGCAACTAAGACGAGAACGCACTCGGTTTTGTGACATGACTAATCGCAATGGGATGACAGTAGGGGGTAAATGATGGCCGCGCGGGAGCGGGCGGCGCGGCCTAGTCGATTTATATTGTACCACCTGGGAGGCTGCTAGCGATCGTTTGCTAGCCTTTACTCGCCCGTGACGAGGGTCCAGTCGTGCAGAAAGACTTCCAGCAGTCGCTCGTAGACTTGCGGATGATCGACCATCAAGACCACCTCGCGGTTGATCTTGTGGCTGATCTCGCTGCCGTTGAGGCTGCCGATCGCGCTCCAGGTGTGTCCCCCAACTCGGGCCAGGAACACCTTAGCGTGGATGCCGCCTGCAGTTGGGTTGCCCACAGCCGCAGCAAGATCAAGGCCCTCGCTGCTGGCGATAGTGGTGAGATAATCGACGGTGGCGCGATTATTCCGCAGCGATGCTCGGTCATCAAAAAAGCTATCCAGTATGAGCCGCACTTTGGCCCCGCGACGGGCTGCGTCGATCAACGCCTGTAAGCGGGGATTGGGATCCGCGATCGGATTGCTGGCGGTTGGGCCCCAATGGCGGTGCTCGTAGAGCTGCTCAAGATAAATTTCGTCGCCAGCACCAGCCTGCTGGATCACGGCCAATAGACCCGCATCAGGCCGCAGCGCGTTTTCCGGCGCGCTGATCAGCTGGAAGGTCATTTCGTCCTGTACTGTCTGGGGCAGACGGAATGGCGATTCGCTCACCGGATATTCGTCCGGAACAGGTAGTACAAAGTCACTCGGTGGGCCGCCGTAGCGAGGATCTTCCCAAATATAGGGGCGAATATCCTTGAAGCGCTCGGGTGCCCAGTCTGCAGCAAAAATCTGCTGCAAGCCTGCCACGACCGCTGGCGCGTCGGTCGCCACATAATATCCCCGTCGGCCACCCACGGGGCGATCCTGCGCGGTCGGCATGGCATCATGGCTCCAATTTTCCGTGCCGACCACTGCCCAGTGGTTATCGATCACCAGATATTTGGCATGGACATAGCGATAGCGTTTGCGATATCCCTTGGGTGCATCTTCGGCTACGGCCAGAAAGCGCACGTCCCCACCGGCTGCCACGATCTGGGTGAGTGCCCACTTTTGCGGTGCGCTGATGCCGCCCGCTGGACTACCTTCCAGCAATAAACGTACTTGCACCCCGCGCTGCGCAGCCGCGGCCAAAGTCTGGGCCAATTCGGGATGTTCAAAGGTATAGAGCACGAGATCAATCGAAGTCGTCGCCTCGGCTAGCAAAGCCTGGATCGGTTCGTACAAGCCTTCGGGACCGACCATAACCATCACTGTGGCTTCGCTGGTGGCCACGGTGGGCATTCCCAAATCCGCGGCGCTCCACCCGCCCCAGCCCGGCATACGCACGCGGCGTCCCCAGGCTGGATCGGTGAGATCGCCGATCCAGTCCGTGGCTTGGTCGCTGTCGATGGGCTGCCAGGTGAGCGGATCCAGCTTCCGCTGCCAAACTTGGCCAACCGCCGACAGATCCCCACGATTGTAGGCTTGGGCGGGCAACCCTTGCCAACCGGCCGCGGGCTGATCGGTCGCTCCATACAAGAGCGTATCCACCACTTGGCCGGTGGGATCGATCAGCTGGATCTGGCCCTGGCCGTTGCCAAAGGTCAGCCGATTGCTCAATTGCACAGTTGTGGCTTCGGTGGATTGGGCCCATTCGCAGGCCGCAGCTTCGCCAAAGGTGAGGCGGAAGGCCGCTGCCTCAGCCGTACACCAGATCCGCTGCCCAGGTTCAAGGCGCAATGTGGTGGTGATGGGAAAGCTGGCGCTCCGGCTCGCAGTTGCGATCTGCCAACCGGCCAGTGGCTGAGGACCGCTGCCAACATTCCAGATCAACACGGCTTCGTCGGGTTCACCTGTGATGGCACTATCGATATGGGCCGCGGCAATCAGTAGACGACCCGGCGGCGGGGCACTGACAAGGGGCAAAAATTGTTGATAGTGGTCTGTGGATTGTCCGGTTGCAATGGGGCTTAGGCGGGGAGCAGCAACGGTCAACAACCAGAGTACTGGACCCAATAGCAGCGTGATATTCAAGCTGATTTTGAATAAGCGCATTCTCCACTCCTCCAGTATCTGCAACAGCGATTTTCCGGAGAATGCATTGTAGCGACGCAAGCGCGCAGGCGACCAGGATCAAATGCTGGAATTGAGATTCCATCAATTTGCTGATCGAGCCTGCCGCAAGCGATTATTTGAGTGGAGAGGGACTACAGAATTCGTGAGAGAAGGTGCTACGTCAGGAATTGGTGGCGGCGCGGCGATCTTTGAGCATGGCGTAGAGACTCAGCCCAGTGTAATAGACGGCAAAGAGCAGCGAACCCCAGATCAAACGCCGGTCGTGCAGGGGATATTGCACCAAAATAATGATGTTGATCACGCCCCAGAGACAGGCCAGGGTCATGGTCAACTTCTGCCACATTGCTGTGCGCGAGGGATAGATGTACTTGATCGGCACAAAGACGAGCGCGCTTAACAACAGCGTTAACGATAGGTTGATCCAGCCGTTCAAGCTGAGCAAGAACATATAATAGACCAAAATATTCCAATAGGAGGGAAAACCTTTGAAGTAGTGGTCTTCAGTCTTGGCATCGTCTTGGCAGAATTGATACGCTGAAACGATCAGGATCAAGATTGGTGCCAGCAGATTGTAGCCTTCGGGCAAAATCTGCGATTGGTAGAGGAAATAGGCTGGGACAAAGACGTAATTCAGGAAGTCGATCATGTTGTCTAGCAGGGCGCCGTCAAAATTGGGTAACACATCCTTGAC
>CAZMRA010000104.1:2935-15442 GCA_964568485.1 uncultured Caldilineaceae bacterium
TCAAACGAATCGACAAAGAACGAAACCCCCATCCAGGCGAAAGCTAAGACCCATTGCTCATTGTTGATGGCCAGGATCGCCAAAAAGCCCCAAATTGCTCCACTAGCTGTGAACAGGTGGGTAGCCCAGGCGGCAGCTTTGCTGACACGGGAGGGAGACCATTCTTCCGAGGGGTTTTCTTGATAAATATGCTCCATAGGCGGATTTCTACATTTTCTGCGGCGGCACGACCAGAACCCATTTTCTCATCTATGCCGTCCAAGGATGGGCCTCAAAGCTTATATATACCCTGCTCTTAAGGAAATTGCAAATCAAATTACGCGGCTACTTTGCATAGTAGGGGCGCCATTGGGCAGTGAACAGGGGTAATGCTATAATTTTACCAGAGTGAGCTAATTTGTCGAACACCCTATGCACGTTGGGCGTAAGGATTATCGAGATGAGGGAAGAGACAGCGCCGCTTGTCGATGAGAGCCGAGCGCGCAAACGCCAAGCGATTGGCTTAAACCCCTACCGACCAACCGCCAAAGCCGAGCCGGTGCGGCCGCCTAGCGCTCAGTCCGCGGAGCATTCACTCGGGCGTTGGGCCCCAGTTCTGTTGCTGGTTGGGCTCATTCTGGTTACACTTTTGTTGATCGGTGCCCGTCTCTTCAATTCTCCCATCCCGTGGAATCGCTCTTGGCAATCGACAACGCCCTCTGCGGCTGTGCAGAGCGAGCAAGGCTCGGCGCTACTCGTCGATGAGTTTGATGCTCCCTCGGGCCTGCTGGCCGAGGATCAGTTGGCCGGACGTTGGACATTCACCCGACAAGCAGCGCTTGGCACCTACGAGATCCGCATCCAATCCGGGCAAATGGCTTGGAGTATCCTCGGTGCCACTGATTTGCCGCCCCATCGTCTCGAGGCTAGCTTAACGATTGCCGATGTCACTCCAGCCGGGCAAGCCAGTGTGGTTACTCGCTTCCAGGATGCAGAAAATTTCTACTGGTTCACCATCGATGGCCAAGGCCGTTTCCAAGTTCAACAGTACATCGCTGGTACGCTGCAAACGATTGCACCTTGGTCGCCGCATCCGGCTATTCAACCCGCGGGGCAAGCCAATCGACTGGCCTTGATCGATACTGGGGCGGCATTGCAGTTCGTGGTCAATGGTGAACTGCTCCTTGAACTTGCCGAGCCCGTTTTGCCCCTCAACCGGGTTGGTATTGGGGGAGCCGCTGAGACCAACCAATTTGCCTTGATCGAGTTGGATTGGCTGCGCGTCCAGCCATTATCCAGTAATGAAGCTGCCGATGAATAATCAAGCATTGGCGAGTTTACAAGCTGCGATTGCCGCTGAAGATGATACTGCCGCCGAAGCCATCGTCCAACAACTGAGGCCAGAAGCGGAGTTGGGCTTATTGCCCTGGTTGACCATCGGCACCGTTGATGAGCGTTGGTGGGCTATTCGTGCGCTGGCGGCATGTGGTGGATCGGCTGCTGTCCCAGCGCTGTGTCAAGCCTTGACCGATCCCGAAGCAGAGGTGCGCGCCGTGGCTGCCATGGCACTGGGGCAATTGTTTCAACGCCAGGCCGAGCTAGTCACGGTGATTTTGCCGGAGCTGGCGGCTCGTCTGGCCGATGACGTTGGTACGGTACGCCAAGCCGCAGCTGATGCCTTGGCGCAGTGTGGAGAGGCAGCCTTACCCGCGTTGGCGACTGTGTTGGCGGGCGATCATCAAGGGGCGCGTACACGAGCCGCATATGTCCTGCGCAAAATGGCAACGCGAGCCAGCGCACCGCTGCTCTTTCAATATCTCAATGACCCCAATTACTTAGTCCACACGTGGATCTACGAGACGTTGGACGATCTTGGTTTGTTGGAAAATCTGCTGCTCGCTCCATAAGCTGGGCGATGCGCAGGGTAAAACATCATACGATGTACGCCGCGCCCCCTGTATGTGCGGAGTGACTCCCTTGGCTGTGAGTCCCCCTTCAGGCCCGGCTGGCGTACGTCGCCATCAAGCAAGGAATCAGAGATGAGCAATCCCTTTGCTGGGCAGAATCGTCGTGTCTTGATCATCGGTGCGGATGGCTTGCGGCCCGATCTGCTAGACCTGGAGTTGATGCCGAATGTGGCAGCCCTGGCCGCTAGTGGCATTCGCGTCCGCGAGCATCATGCGGTCTATCCCACCCATACTCGGGTCAATATCAGTGCCCTGGCCACCGGAACGGTCCCGGGGCGACATGGCATTGTGGCCAATACCATGCTGGTGCCCAATGCCACGGAAGATCACATTATTGATACAGGCAGCTATCAGCATATCAACGCTCTCGAAGAAGCCAGCGGTGGGAACGCCCTGTTGGTGCCGAGCTTGGGCGATTTGCTGGCCGAACGTGGCGAGCGCGTGGCCGTGGCCGCGACCAGCAGCGGTGGGGCAGGCATGTTGTGGACCCATCGCCACCTGAGTCGCATCGTCAATTATAATACCACCTATGGCATAGCCGATCTCTATGATCTGCGCGAGAAATTGGGTGAATTGCCCGCCAAAGAGCGAGGCGTGCCCTTACTGGTGGGTCAAGCCTATGCGGCCTCGGCTGTGACGCAGTTGTTTTTGAGCGATCCGCGCAACCGGGTCATCATCTTATGGATGAATGAGCCGGATAGCAGCTTCCATTATGCCGGCTTGGGCTCGCCTGAATCGCGCCAAGCCTTGCAGATGGTTGATCGTTGTGTGGGCGAGGTGGTGGAAGCGCTGGAAAAGCAGGGACTCCGCGATCAATTCGATATTTTCTTTATCTCGGATCACGGTCATTCCACGGTGGAGGCACACAATACCCTGCGTGAGTATGTGCTGCAGGCGCAGCGTGAGCTGGGTCGCCCGCTGCCGCCCCTGGCCACCGCCAGCGATTACATCTATGCCCGGCCGGGGACCGCTGAGCCGAGTGCGGCTGAACTCGCACCACTGGTAGAATGGCTTGTGGCCCAAGAATGGGCAGGCGTGGTGTTGGGCGGAACGCCCGAATTGGCGGCGTTGCCGGGGGTGTTGCCGCTAGCCTCGTTATGGCGCGAGCAATTAAATCCGCGGCGCCCCTTGTTGGCTGTTTCCCCGCGCTGGACGGATGCCCCGAATGAGTTTGGCGTGCCGGGCACGGTCAAGTCATTGACCACCCAATCGGCGCTGCGCTCATCCCATGGTTCGCTCTCACCCTATGATCTGCACGCCACCTTCATCGCCAATGGACCGAACTTCCGCAGCAGTGCAGAATCGCCCATCCCCACCGGTGCGGTCGATCTGTTGCCTACCGTATTGACACTATTGGGGCTGCCCTTGCATGAGCCGTTGGATGGACGCGTGTTGTGGGAACTGTTTGAACGACCTCAGGGTGAAGTGCTCGACTCGAGTCAAGATGAATTGTTGGAAGCTGCGGATGGCACGGGCGGCAAGGTGAAGTTACACAAGGTGGGCACCAGCACCTATATCCATGGTGCTGCATAAGAAACTTCGGACGATCTTTAGCACTATCCCTACAGATTCCAGCGACGATCTAGAGGAAAATGGGCTCGTGGCGCGTTGATGAATCTGAGGCTGTAACTCATAGCTTGGATTTTCCCTAGAAGTTGGAATTGTGAGGTTTTTTTGAATGGCAACAATGAACATTGAGATTTGGTCGGACGTGGTTTGCCCCTGGTGCTATATTGGCAAACGCCGATTTGAAACTGCGCTGGCAAACTTTGCCCACCGTGATGAGGTGCAAGTGACCTGGCGCAGCTTTGAGTTGAACCCCAATAGCGCACCGCAAGAAGAGGGCAATCTAAACGAAATGTTGGTCAACAAGTACGGGGTGACCCCTGAGCGGGCCGCGGCCATGAATGCGCAGGTTACCCAGTTGGCTAGCCAAGAGGGGCTGGAGTATCACCTGGAAAAGGCTCGCCCCGGCAATACATTCAATGCCCACCGCTTGATTCATCTTGCTGCTCGCCACAATATGCAGGATGCGGTCAAAGAACGATTGATGTATGCCTACTTTACCGAAGGCAAGTCGATTGGTGATCCCGAAACGTTGGCGGCATTGGGCATCGAAATGGGGTTGCCTGCCGACGAGGTGCGCTCGGTGTTGGCGAGTGATCAATATCGAACCGATGTCCGCGCTGATCAGCAGCGGGCAGCGGGTTTTGGCATCCGCGGCGTGCCCTTCTTTGTGATCAACGAGCAATTCGGGATCTCGGGCGCCCAAAGTCCCGATGTGATCTTAGAGACGCTCGAAGAAGCATGGCGGCGATCAAATCCGCTCAAGGTGGTCGGCGCCGCGGATAATGATGCCGTTTGCAGTGATGAATCCTGCGCCGTCTAAAAGACTTTCGTTCCCTAGCCTGTGCATCGAAACATACAAATAGCGCCGCGAGCCAGAGATCTTCTCATGTGCTCGCGGCGTTCTCATTGGGTTATGTTAGGATCCCTGTGATACGGACGGATTACTCGGCTTCAGTCGCTGTTGTTGTTCGGCTCAGGAATGTTTTTAATGCCTCGGCTTGACGTTCGGTCGCGCTGACTAGGCTAGCAACAGCCTGGTCAAACTCTGCTTCGTCCTCGACATAGGGCGCCAGCAATTCGGCCCAAGCCTCGTACTGTTCGATGATGGCGGCTGCATCAAATACCTCGTCGCTTACCAGTTGCAACTCTGCTTGATAACGCTCGGCATAAATCGGATCATCCAGCAGATAGCGGATCAATGGCCACTCGTTGGTGGTATTCGCCCGGTCGAAGGTAACTTGCCTGCTACCGCCTGGACCCCCTTGCCAACCTGGACCACCGCGTCTACCATCTGGCCCGCCGAAGCCGCCCATGCCCATCCGGCGCTGATTCTGGCCTTGATTGGGCATGCCTACTGGCGGCGCTTGCCACTGGGAGCGATTGCCTGGTCCGCCGGGCATTGACGCACCGAGGACAAAATTGTGATCCCACGAGATCCAGATCAGTTGATCTGTCTTCGGATGATGGTAGAGGTAGAAGTTATGGGGCATGGCGCCGTAGGTGTCCCAGTGCTGCAAGCTCGCACTTAGCGCTAACCAACGCAAGAAGGTATCAACATCGAAAATCTCTTCGAGCTGCGCTCGCCACGCTTCTGGATCTTCGAGTCGGCTCTCGTCGTGCAAGACTTCGTACAGCGCTTCGATATCACTCCAGTCGGCCTCAGTTTTGTTGTTTTCTTTCTGGAAGCTGCTTTCGATCTGATCGAACGTGCCGACGGCCAAACTGGCGCCGCGGCCTTCCGCCTCGTAGATGTTGCCCTTGTCATTGCCAAAATGGCGCTCGATCACCGTGTCGTCGATCACTTCAATGGCGGTGTACAAGCCCAAATTCACTGGCCCTTCGCCATAGTCCAGATGGATCTCGTAGAATGCGGTTTTTGCGGCAACGAGCCCCGCCTCCTCGAGCAGCTGATAACTAATGGCATCGCGCATGAATGTGGCATCACCTACGCCATTTGCCATTGAGAGTTGCTTGAAGCCATAGAAGCGTTGATTCTTGATTTCGGGATACTGATCCTCAAATTCATCAAAATCCAATTTGAGGGGCAATTTTTGCGAGCCACTGCTCCACGCGCTGCGCAGCGACGAGTTGCCCTTGTAGCGTACTCCGACGTTGGTCCAGACATTGCCATCGAATTCGATGGTCGCAGTCACCCACATCGGTTTCTCGGTGGTGAAGCTGCCTCCGAACCCGCCGCCCATCCCCATGCCCGGCGGGGGCATAGGTGGCATATCTGCAGGAGGCCACTCTCCATCTGTGGGTGGTCGCCAGTCATTATCTGCCGGATCTACCGGTGGTCTGGCATCCTCTGGTAGGGCCAGGGGCGAGACAGGTTGTGCAGGCGGCGCGGCTAAGGGTGAATCCGGTTGCGCTGGGGGCTCCGCTTGATCCGGCATTGGCCCACCGAAGCCACGACCTCCTCGTTGGCCAGGCACTGAAAAGAGTTCGGTCATGTTGGTCTGCATCGCTTCCCAGCGTTCAGGGGTGATGGTAATGGTCAATACGTTGACCTGATCTTCTGGGA
Source organism: uncultured Caldilineaceae bacterium (assembly GCA_964568485.1). GTDB lineage: Bacteria > Chloroflexota > Anaerolineae > Caldilineales > Caldilineaceae > CFX5. The sequence goes on from CAZMRA010000104.1 coordinate 8,975, forward strand.
AGACCACCTCGTAATTCGGCTCGACCTGATCGCTATGGCTCTCTGCGGTCCAGCCTAGCGGACGGGTCGGTTCGTCTTTGGCGTAGGCGACTGGTGTTGAGCTCAGTAACAACCCGCCGGTGAGGAGGCTAATCAATAATAGCTGCAATTTACTGCATTTCATCCGTGGAATATTCTTTCTAATCATGCCCCTAAAGGCCAGTCGATTCCTCGCGCTATGATAAACGAAGCCACTTAAAAAATATTGAAAAGATACTTAAAAGATGATGAGCATAGACTCAGTGTACGAAAGCTTGTTTTTATGTCAAGTCGTGAGGGTAGTATTGTAGAATGGATGAAACAGGTTGGTGCCTGGCCATGACAGACAAAACGCCTACGCGATAAAGTTATTACCTTACGATTTCTCCTAGTACTTTCTGGTAGATCAACTTCAGCGTTTGTCCCTGTTGGTCTGGATGACCTCTTCCTATACTGGCCTACATGATACTTCTCTATCTTGCAATAGCCTATATGCTTGGTATCGCAGCAGGGCGGCTGGCTTGGGAATGGGGATGGTTTGACTGCAGCTGGCCTACTTGGCTTTGGATTTTACCCTTAGCCTTGCTGCCCTTACTACCGAGCTTGAACCGCTTCTTTGTGCGACCGTCACACACAGCACCCGGACCGTGGCCGGTTCAAGCCGGATTTCTGCTGCCTACCCGCGGCGGATCAGTCGTTCTTGGCATCGCCATGGGGGTGGCCTGTCTCACCGGTGTATTGCGTTATGTGAGTCAGCCACTCACCCCCTGTTGGACACCCACCGATCTGGCCTATTACAACCTCCCGGCGGATCAAGCCTTTGCACGCGAGGCTCCCCAGACGACGCTCGTCGGCTGGGTCAGCAGTTACCCACTGGTGGCCGATACCAAACAACGCGTCCAGGTCACCATCAATCAGCTCGAACTGGCTGCTGGTGAACAACCAGTCAAGGGCACGTTGCTCTTGAATACTGGTATCCGCCAGCGCTATGGCTATGGGCAACCAGTGCGCTTGACTGGCCGCTTGGTCACGCCGCCGGACTTTGAGGATTTCTCCTATCGTGAATATCTCTCGCGGAAAGGGATTCACAGCCTGCTCTACAGCGCGCAGATCGAACCCTTAGATCTGCCAAATGCGGGCCATCCCCTCATGCGGATCTTGTATGCTCTGCGCGCCCGCGGCGAAGTCTTGATCAACCGCTTGCTGCCCGAACCTTATGCGGCACTGGCCAATGGCATGTTGTTGGGCATCGAAGCTGGGATTCCCGATGCCCTGTACGAGCAATTTAACCTGACCGGCACCAGCCACACGATCGTGATCTCCGGTAGCAATGTGGCAATCATTGCTGGGATGTTCATGCTATTGGGACAACGCCTTCTGGGTAAACGGCGGGCCATCTGGCCAACGTTGATGGGCATTGTTTGTTATGCCTTGCTTGTCGGTGGAGATGCTGCCGTGTTGCGCGCAAGCTTAATGGGCGGGCTTTATGTGGTCGCAACGACCTTGGCACGCCGCAGCACCGCCTTGGTCAGTTTATCGGTGGCTTGTTGGGTGATGACGCTGCTCAATCCGCTCACGTTGTGGGATGTCGGCTTCCAGTTGAGTAGTGCGGCCACGGCTGGCTTGATTCTCTTCTCCAATCGCATCACGAACTTTTTCGCGAAACTATGGCCGGGGTTTCAAGGTGGCCCACTGACAACGCTGCTCGAAACCAACCCAGCTCGCAAAACCATCGGCCTGCTGCAAGGGCTTATCCAAGATGGGCTGTTGCTGACCATCGCTGCCAACATCACAACCTTGCCGCTGGTGGTCTACTATTTCGGACGGCTGAGCCTGGTGAGCCTCCTAACCAACTTGCTCATTTCCCCGGTGCAGGGCTTCATCATGATTTGGGGAACGATTGGCTTGGTCGTCGGTTTGTTCGGATTCGCTTGGATAGCTTGGGTGATTTTGTTGGTACCTTGGCTTTGTTTGGTATGGACGGTAGCAATGGTGCAATGGACAGCAGCCTTACCTGGGGCTAGTTTAGAGATTCACGAATATGACTTTACCGCACTGCTGCTCACCTATGTGCTGATTGCCGCAGTCGCTTGGCGTTCGCCCCTGCATGATTGGCTAGGCCGCACTCGGCAATGGCTGGGTGAACAATGGCAACACCATGTGTGGAGCACGAGCGGTCTTGGAGTCCTGGGAATCGCTTGTGTTTTGATCTGGTTTGGGCTGGCCAGCCAGCCAGATGGGCGTTTGCATCTCTATTTCTTGAACATTGGGCAAGGAGACGGGATTCTGATCCAAACGCCGAGTGGTCGCCAAGTCTTGATCGATGGTGGCACTAGTCCACAGCAATTGTTCAGCGAGTTGGGGGCAACGATGCCCTTTTGGGATCGCAGCTTGGATCTGGTCATCGTGACACATCCCGACGCTGATCATATTGCGGCGCAGGTTGAACTGCCCAGCCGTTTTCAGATCACCACTGCGCTCGAAAGCAACGCAAGTGCGGGGAATCCCAACGCTGAGGCGTGGCGCGCTGCCCTCCGCTCTAGTGGCACAGAGATCCAAACCCTGTACCAGGGCGGCTGGATCGATCTTGGGGACAACGTCGGGTTGCAGATTCTATGGCCGCCAGTTGAGCCATTTGGGCAGGGGCTAGCTGGCAGCGAGCAATTCTTTGACAACGAAAATTCGCTGGTCATCCAACTGATCTACGGGGATTTTCGTGCCCTGCTCACTGGTGATATTGGTATTCCGGCGGAAAACGAACTACTGGCGGCAGGCATCCCGCTAGCCTCAACCGTGCTAAAAGCAGGCCATCATGGGAGCAAGGGCAGCACCGGTGAGGATTTCGTGCAGGCAGTCAATCCACAACTGGTGATCATCCAAGCCGGGGTGGACAATGATTATGGGCATCCACACGGCGAAGTGCTAGAACGGCTGGCTGGGCGCCAAATTTTGCGCAACGATCAGCACGGGCGGATTCACCTCTACAGCGACGGCATAACGGTCGGTATCGAAACCGGTATGCTTCCCAGTGAGAGTGGCTTATTTGCTACGGAATAGCGCCAGCTTATACTCGTGCCCTGCGTGATCGTCTAGTGCTTGCAGCCAAGGTTGTTGCGCCACCACCCGCGCACAAGAGCCATAGGCGCCGATAGTGATGACATGGTCCGCTGTGGTGCGTTGAATTCGGTTGAGCACCGTTTGCAACAGGCGCCCTCGAAACGGAGTAAAAAGAAAAAAGATTGTGCCCTCAGCATAATCATGCGCTTGCGCATCCTCTTGCACTATCTCCACACCGGTCAAGCCCAATTCCTCAGATCGAGCAGTGGCATAAGCACAATAACTTGCTTGATATTCAATCCCCGTCACCTGAATGCCGGTCAAAGAATGGATCAAAAAGAGAACCCCACCCAAGCCCGCGCCGATATCATAAAAATGATCGGTCGGTCTTGGTGATAGCCGGTCGATCATTTCGAGCAGAATACGGGCGGGGCTCCGTTCAAAATGGACCATTTCAGCCTGGGGTACTTGACTTTCCGCAGGCAGTGGCTGGTTTTCCCAGATGCCGCGCACCAACAGATCCAGCCCATCAGCGGCGAAATGGGCTTGGCCGAAGTATGGCGCACTATAGTCGGTGAATCGATCGAATTCCGCACGCAGGCGAGGGCCGCGCCAGGTATGGTTGCGGATCTGATAGTGAAATTGGGCGAATAGTCGTTCGTTAAGGGATTGCCACTCCTGTTGATACGCCAGCGCTTGCTTATACAAAGCTATCACTTCAGGTTGATGCCGCCTGGCACGCGCAATCTGGCGCAGATAGTCAACAAAATTGGAGGCTTGGGCGCGCTGCAACAGATTTTCTGGTTGCCAGAGGGCTTGATTCTGCTGGATGCGTTCCCATTCAGCTAACAACGTCAAGAATTCGCTCATCCCCCTTAATCCTCGTCGGTGCTTCATCGGCTTTGTGCAAAAGCTCTGTCGCTGGCTGCCTGAACAGCCTGCGTTCGCAGGCGCGTGCCATCGCTCGCGCCTGTTCGTTAGGAAAATCGTCTTAGTTATTAGAAGTTCACGAAAAGAGGACAGAAATCAACAAATAGTGCAAAAAGTTAATACATTTGTCTCGTTACAGTCAGACAGCCTGTCGATAAAGTATACCCATAATAGTTTCGGCTCCCGAACTGACTTGTTCATTGGATGCAACACAGCAGCTAGCTCGTCGGCTGTTATGCTGGAACGTAGATTTAGTGGTGGCCCTGAATTTCTATATCTAGTCTCGTCAGCCGGAGGAGAGGCGGGGATAGCCATTCTATGTTCAGAAAGCACTTTAACTTCGTTGCTGCAAGCGTTTACGGATGACATTCCCCCCAAGCGATTTGTCCCAAGCAAGGTTAGCGTGGAGAGGCTGCATGACAAAAAATAGCACAGGATCAACTTCTCGCTCAAACTCAAAATCAAGGCAAAAGGATGGACGCAAGGAGTACAACTCACGCGAGGCACGCCGTTTCCGTGCTTTAGCCCTTAAGGAGCAAGGCTGGAAACAGGCTGAGATAGCAAAGGAGTTAGGTGTAACGCCCGGGGCGGTGAGCCAGTGGTTAAAACGAGCACGCGAGGGAGGCCGAGAAGCTTTACAGACCCGCAAGGGGGGCGGCCCTAAACCTCGCTTGCGCGAAGATCAGATCAAACGTTTACCCGCCTTGCTGGCCGAGGGACCACAAACCTATGGGTTCCGTGGCAACTTGTGGACCCGCTCGCGTATCATCGCTGTCATTCACCAAGTCTATGGCGTGCAATTTAGCCCCGGGCATATCGGGCGAATTATGCGTAAAGGTGGTGTGCGCTTACGCGATGCTGTACATTACCCCCATGCGCCATTTAGGGGCTGAACTGAACATCGGCAGCCACACCACTTAACCCTTACTCAGCAGCTTCTTGCCAAAAATGGCTCATTGAATCCCGTGGGCTCCAATCAAGAACACTTCGAGCCTTGTCATGGTTAAACCTTGCATGCGGCAAGTCAGTGCTGATGTTGACCATCACATAAGGGTCTGGTAAGGATGTAACCTCTAACGCCCGGCGCAGTGCACGCCCCGTGTCAGGCCAGGAGATGGTAAAGAGCGAAAAACCGGTTGGAACAATTGCTGGGTCTGGATTATACAGCATCGTAAAGAGCAAAACCGGTGTCTCCAAACCATACGCCTCTGCAAACACCCGTACAATCTCTTGCCCTAGATATTTGGAATGAATGTAGAGATGATCAAAGGGGCGTGCCGGCGCATCGACATGGAGATCGTAATCCCAACTGTAGTCACCCGGGCCTTGGATATGCTGTACCAAAGGTCCGGTATGAACTACCCGCCGGATGCCGTGTGCCACAGCTGCCTTCATAACATTGTAAGCCCCAATCGTATTGACTAAGAATGCATCCACCGGGTGGTGACGCAGCACCGTGCAGTTGATGATGGCATCCATACCTGCCGCCGCCGCCATGACTTGCTCCGGATCGCGTACATCGACCTGCATCTCGCTGTGGGGTGCAGTCACCGGTGTGGGAAGTGGTGCCCCGGTTGCTTGTGGTTTGTTTTCTGCTTGAATTTCCGCCAACGACCGCAGATCGGTCACGCGTAATTTATACGAGGAAAGCAACTCTTGGGTCACCGATGCACCCATCGGCCCGCCGGCCCCGAAAATTACAACTTGGTGGATCGGGCGTGAAGCCACTGGGTTGGCTGGAGCAAGAATCGTTCGCCATGGCCGTTCATCGCGGACGGGCGGCTGCCAATCTCGGGCCTGTTGGGCGAAATCGTGTTGGGGCTGGTAGCCAAATGCTTCTCGTGTGCTCTCTTGGTACTTCAATCGGATCTTCGCGGTGGCACCTGGGGCGGTGATGTGAAAGATTGCCCAATCGGGACGCCGTTGGCTCTGATACCGTAATGCCTGCTCGACGCCATGAATTGCATCATTACTGTGTAGCCAGCGATAGTCGTAAGGTTGGGAAGCCGCCTCTTCCTCAGTCACAATCTGCCCAAACCGCAGACAAATCCCCTGGATTGTGTCCAGTCGTAAATTTTCCCGCACAGACAATTCGCCTAGCCAGGGGCAAAGTTGCGCCAACGCTGGTTCGGGGCGGGGCCGCCACTGTTCGTTAACCTGATAATGGGCTGGCCAGCGATCAAAGAGTGACAGCGAGCTCGCCAGGATAAATCGCTGCACACCAGCTGCTCGGGCGGCATTGACCAATACATAGGATCCACGCGTTGTTAGGTCAAGCGCAGTCACCTCATCGAGACCCTGTTGCGCAACCGTAAATGGAGCCAGATGAATGATGGTATCGGTCCCTTGCAAGGCGGATGCTACCTCGTCGGGGTTGCGCAAGTCACCGGTGACCGTGGCTACCTCGGGGAGTGGTTCGGTGAATTGTTGATCAAAAAGCCGGACTGAATAGGTTGATGCGAG
>CAZMRA010000105.1:0-15347 GCA_964568485.1 uncultured Caldilineaceae bacterium
AGGAGATTAGGCAATGGCAAAGGCGGTATTCGAGCGGAACAAGCCGCACGTGAATGTAGGGACGATCGGTCACATCGACCACGGGAAGACGTCGACGACAGCAGCGATCACGAAGGTATTGTCGCTGAAGGGGTGGGCAGACTTCCGCAAGTTCGACCAGATCGACAACGCACCAGAGGAACGCTCTCGTGGGATCACGATTGCGATTTCGCATGTGGAATACCAGACCGAGAATCGGCACTATGCCCACGTGGACTGCCCAGGGCATGCTGACTACATCAAGAACATGATCACCGGTGCCGCCCAGATGGACGGGGCGATTCTGGTGGTAGCAGCACCCGATGGTCCGATGCCGCAGACACGCGAGCACATTCTGTTGGCCCGTCAGGTGGAAGTGCCCGCCATGGTGGTCTTCCTGAACAAGGTCGACATGATGGAAGACGAGGAGTTGTTGGAGCTGGTGGAGATGGAGCTGCGCGAATTGCTGAGCAGCTACAACTTCCCTGGAGATGACATTCCGATCGTGCGTGGCAGTGCCTTGCAGGTACTGGAGAGCACGAGCACGGATCCGGATGCACCCGAGTATGCCCCGATCTGGGAGCTGATGCGGGTCGTGGACGAGTACATCCCGACACCTGAGCGCGAAACCGACAAGCCATTCCTGATGCCGGTAGAAGATGTGTTCAGCATCAAGGGTCGCGGTACAGTGGTGACCGGTCGCATCGAGCGTGGCACGATCAAGCCGATGGAAGAGGTGGAGATTGTGGGCTTGGCCCCGACTCGCCGCACCACGGTGACCGGTGTTGAGATGTTCCGCAAGTTGCTCGACCAGGGTCTTGCTGGCGATAACGTCGGTTGTCTGCTGCGCGGTATCGAGCGGACGGACATCGAGCGTGGGCAAGTGTTGGCCAAGCCGGGCAGCATCACCCCGCACACCGAGTTCAACGCCGAGGTCTATGTGCTCAAGAAGGAAGAGGGTGGTCGACACACGCCTTTCTTCAAGGGGTATCGACCTCAGTTCTACCTGCGCACCTTGGACATCACCGGTAGCATCGAGCTGCCTGGCGAGGTGGAGATGGTCATGCCTGGTGACAACATCAACATGAAGGTCACCCTCATCTCCCCGGTTGCGTTGGAAACCGGTAGCCGCTTCGCCATCCGCGAAGGTGGTCGCACCGTCGGTGCTGGTGTCATCACTGAAATCTTGAAGTAAGCTTAGGGATTGAGCATACAGGAATCGTTTTAGCGCTGTTTCCTGTACGCTCAATCTTTGCACTCATATACAGGCGAGTAGCTCAATTGGCAGAGCGGCGGTCTCCAAAACCGCAGGTTGCGGGTTCGATTCCTGCCTCGCCTGCCTGGACGGACCACCGGCTAACTAGGGCCGGTGGTCGTTTTCAGCATAGGATTAGGATATAGTCGCATGGGTCGATCTGCTACCCCGGTCCGGGAAGAAAACGCAATAGTTCGTTATTTCAAGGATACACGTGCAGAGATTGGCAAAGTCACTTGGCCGACTCGTGAAGAGGGATTGCGACTCACCTGGGTTGTCCTGGTAGTGACGATCCTCGCAACGATCGCCATTTTTGGCATTGATTTTCTGTTTGGTCTGCTGATCAGTTTTATCATTTAGCTCTCCCCCGAGCATGAAGACAGCAAGATCAGCAGGATATGAGACAGGTCACGCCTAAGTAGCGTGGCAAAGGAGCGAGCGTGGATAGTAATCCTCGGCCATATCAGCCCAACGTGGAGATGGACGACGAAGAACTCGCCGCCTTAGATGCCGAGATCGCAGCCCAACTGGATGCGGAAGCTCAGCAAGATCAACCTTCCAGCCACTGGTACGTTATCCACACGTACTCGGGTATGGAGAATAAGGTCAAGAAGAATATCGAACACCGGGCGGAAACTATGGGGATGTCTGATCGCATCCACCAAGTCGTTGTACCCACGGTAACCGAAATTGAAATCCGCAACGGAGTACGTCGCGAAGTCGAACGTCGCCTCTTCCAAGGGTATGTCCTGGTCAATATGATCATGGATGAAGAGAGTTGGTATGTGGTACGGAACACACCCGGGGTCACCGGGTTTGTGGGTATGGGTAACAAGCCAACACCCTTGAGTGATACTGAGGTTGAAAAGATTCTTCAACGTATTGAGTCTGACGAACCACGCCTCAAAGTCACCTATCAGTTGGGTGAGCAAGTGCGGATCATCGACGGGCCTTTTGCCGAATTTAGCGGCAAGGTCCAAGAGATTGACGAAGCCAAAGGCAAAGCAAAGGTTTTGGTCAGCTTCTTCAATCGGGATACCCCGGTCGAAGTGGACTTTTTGCAGTTAGAGCGCTTTACGTAAAACGTATTTATCTGGTTACTGGGAGCCGATCACAGTCGCCACCTGTGGAGTTGTAAGGCGTTTACCAGTGCTAGAAGGAGCAAATCATGGCAAAGAAATTAAAAGCAGTAGTCAAATTGCAGTTGCCCGCCGGAAAAGCCAATCCGGCACCGCCTGTTGGTACCGCTTTGGGTCCGCAAGGCGTCAATATTATGGGCTTCTGCAAAGAATATAATGCTCGCACCCAGGCGCAGATTGGGCAGATTATCCCGGTTGAGATCTCCATCTTCACAGACGGTTCGTTTACCTTTATCACCAAAACACCGCCTGTCGTAGATATGATCAAGAAAGCTGCGAATCTCACCAGTGGTAGCGCCCAGCCCAACAAGAACAAAGTTGGGAAAATTGGACGCCAGCAAGTGCGCGAGATTGCTGAGGTGAAGCTGAAGGATCTAACTACGGTCAGCCTCGAAAGCGCCATGAAAATGGTTGAAGGCACCGCGCGCAGCATGGGCGTAACGATCGTTGATTAATTGACGTCGGATTGAAATGAATGAAGTGTAAGATCAACCAGTGCGGTTTATCTTACCTTTTTTGATTAAGTGGGAGGGGGTAAACCCCGTCCGGACCACGGAGAAAAATTATGGCGAAACAAAGTAAACGGTTTAAGGCTGCCCAAGCCAATGTTGTACCGCTACAATATTACAGCCCGGCGGATGCCATCCAACTCGTGCAACAAAATGCCACGGCAAAGTTCGACGAGACACTCGAAGTTCACTTGCGCATGGGTGTTGACCCGCGTTACGCTGAACAACAAGTGCGTGGTGTGGTTACGTTGCCCAGTGGAACGGGCCGTTCGGTCCGGATTCTAGTCTTTGCCGGCCCAGATGGCGCCGCATTGGCTCAAGAAGCTGGCGCAGACTATGTCGGGGCGGAAGATCTAGCTGAGCGCATTCAGGGTGGTTGGCTTGATTTTGATGTTGTCCTCGCCACCCCCGATATGATGCGTGTGGTTGGCCGCTTGGGTCGGGTACTTGGCCCACGAGGCTTGATGCCTACACCTAAGACCGGGACAGTGGTAGCTCCGCAAGATATTCCGCAGATTATTCGCGAAGCTCGCTTGGGGCGTGTAGAATTCCGTGTGGACAAAACATCCAACATCCATGTCCCGATTGGCAAAGTCAGCTTTAGTAGCGACCAATTGCTTAAGAATTTGGCTGCTCTAATGGAGGCCATTGTGGCGTCCAAACCTGCTACGCTCAAGGGGAATTACATTCACCGCATTACCTTGGCCAGCACCATGGGCCCGGGTGTAAAAGTGGATCTTGCGCAAGCAACAGCAATGCGGGCAGATAGCTACTAGCCAGTAGCAAGCACGCCAGATTTGATGTAAGGGCCAAGTAGCAGTATACTTAGCCCGCTGTAAATAAACGTTGTACACAAACGTTTATCTACAACAATCGAAACTATCTTCGGCTGAAGACAGCAGGTGCAAGCGTAAATGTGTTTTCACACAGCCTGCCGAGGCGAAGTCACTAGCTATTGTAAGCGGCTCGACCCCGCTTGTAATCATCGCTTATGACAACTCCTCTACGTCTGCCGTAGAGGAGTTTTTGATTGGTATGGATTTGTTACATGAGCGTGGACATAACGTGCAACTATTGTGTTCACCTTCATAAATCTAGATGGAAGGGGGGGAGTTTAGCTTGGCAATTACACGTGATAAGAAGGTCGAGCTGATCGAAAGTTACAAAACTGCGCTCAGCAGTTCATCGGCCGTCTTCTTTACCAATTACAAAGGTGTCAGCGTTGCCCAGATCAATTCGCTACGGGCAAAGCTGAAGGACAGCAATAGTTCCTACATGGTGGTCAAAAACACCTTGTTGGGGATTGCTTATGAGCAATTAGGGCGCCCAGCCCCAACTGCTTTGCTCAATGGGCAGAGTGCTGTTGCTTTTATCGGCGAAGATATTGGCAAAGGCGTTACCGCTCTCAAGGACTGGATCCGCGATGCGAAAGTGGTGGAAATCACTGGCGCTGTGCTGGATGATGCTGTTCTGGATGCCAAACAAGCCGAAGCATTGTCAGAGTTGCCGACCAAGGAGCAAGTATTGGCCTCGATTTTGGGCACCATCAATGCTCCAGCCAGCAACTTGGCACGTATCCTCGTTGCACCACAATCGAGCTTGGTCCGTGTGCTCAACGCATACGTCGAAAAGCAGCAGGCGGGTGCCGAAGCAGCCTAACTGGGCTGACTGTGTTTTGATGGTTGTTGATTAGAACGAAAAGCTTGAAAATAAAATTTTGGAGGATATTGTATCATGGCAGATTTGCAAGCGATCAAGGAACAGCTGGATTCATTGACCCTGTTGGAAGCCGCTGAACTGGTCAAATTATTGGAAGAAGCCTGGGGCGTTAGCGCTGCTGCACCAGTAGCCGTAGCCGCTGTCGCTGGTGGCGGTGCTGCCGCAGCAGCTCCGGTTGAAGAACAAACTGAGTTTGATGTCATCCTCAAGGATGTCGGCGCCAAGAAGATCAATGTGATTAAGGTCGTCCGCACGCTGACCAACCTGGGCTTGAAAGAAGCCAAGGATCTGGTCGAGGGCGCGCCTGCACCGATCCTCCAAGGCGTCAGCAAAGAAGCAGCTGAAGATGCTAAGAAGCAGCTCGAAGCTGAAGGCGCTCAGGCGGACATCAAGTAAGTTTTTAGGGCATTTGCCTCTAAAAATAAAAGGCGGGAGCAAGTTTTTAACAAACTTACTCCCGTTTTTTATTGTTCACCTTTGGTATTGTGATGACCTAGCCCCGTTGCTTACCGAAACTCGGTAGCCGCTCTTTCTGGCGTAATCTCCCCATTTAAGACTCGAGTCAGCATTTGCTGGAGTTGCCGAGCAAAGTCAGTGAAAGAACGATCACTCGGGAAGGCAACCGCTCCTTCCAATTGGGAACGAACCACACCTTTAAAGGTGAGCGTATTGGGCCAGTTTTCTAACACAACGGGGCGAGTAGGTAGCCAATGCATGGTCAGCGTTAGCTCACTATGCAGTTCTGGATCAAATAAATGATCAAGTAAAGCCAACGCCTGACTCCGCCGACCTTCGTCATTCGTTAAAATAGCGAAGGCGTATACTCGGGCAATCGTGCGGGGTGAATCATTTGGGCGAGGCAGCGATCCAGCACGATAAGGAGACTCAGGGGTGAGTTGGCTCAGGTATTGGCTAGCAGGCAAACTCGCTAAAGTCGCTGTCTCCGCACTTAGCGCCGACCAAATCGCGTTCGAAGAAGCAAAGGTTATCAAGTCGGGGGGCAGCACTCCAGCGGATTGGCCTTGGGCTAAATCTGTGAATAAGGTGGCTAAAGCGGTGGTATTGACCGAGCCCTCCAATGTAGTTTCACCCCCCACAGCTAGATAATGCAACACAACCCAATCATCCACCAAACCGTTTTGTCCTCCACCTTGAAACACAAAACGCTCATTGCTGGCCAACAATTCAGCCCAGGTAGCCGGCGGAGAGCTCACAACCTCAGGGTTGTACACAAGTTGCAAGACATCGGCAAAATAGGGAAAGCCATAGAGATTCTCATTGATGGTCACTGCGTCCAGTGTAAAGGGATAATATCCCTCTGCAGTTACCAATTCAGTCAGGGTCACTGGTTGAATCAGACCTAACTCAGCCACTTGCCACAGTTGTTGAGCATCCAGCAGGATTAGATCTGGCAGAACCGCCGGGGCCACCCGTTGCGCTGAACGTAAATAGTTCAATAGGCTGGCTTGCCCTCTGTCGCTCTTCGGAACGAACTCTACAATCAAATCGGACTCTTGGGCAGCGAACGTCTCCAGTGCGGCAGAAAGAATTTGCATCGCTTCGCTGTCGGCAGGAGGCAATAACGAAGCTTGTGCCCAGACCGTCAATGGGCGCACATCCAAAGCGACTTCAGTAGCCAAGGCCACGGCCGTTGATGTTTGTTGTACTGTTGCCGAACCAGTTGGGGTGGGCGACACAAGCGTAGGCGTCACAGGCACCTGCTGGCAACTAAGCAATCCCAACAACAAGGTACAAAGCACCACCAACGTCAATTTTAGCAGAGCCTGGTTATGAAAGAAATTCACCATGGGGTTAAGGGATGGGAACCGTTTACATATCGATAGATTGAATGTTGCAATGTTACTGAGGGCAGTATAGCATAAGTTTCCCAACCCTACTGCACCGGATTGCACACACCATACGCTCGCATGAACATGCAAAAGTCATTTGTCAGCGAGATCACCCTATGTTAAAATTTTAAGATGCCTGTTAGCAAAGCCAAACTCGGATAGAGCACAACTTACTGCTGTCAGTTTGCTGGTAACCAGCGCTTGGAGAGTAGAGGGATAGGGGCCATTGAGTGGGATTGAGTTGGTGTATGGATATGAATCTATCTTTGCCCTGCTCCAACGCGCCCTGCAATCACCTACTGGTCACGGTCAAGGTCGCCCTCACCAAGCTACGCTCTTCCTGGGTGCTCGCCAAAGTGGCAAACGTACCCTTGCTCAGGCCTACGCCCAATTGATTCTCTGTCAGGATCGCGAACACGCGCCGTGCGGTCGCTGTCGGGCTTGCCGCTTAATGAGCCGGGGGATCCATCCTGATTTCCGGCTCATTCAACCGCTGGACAAGGATGGTAACGTCGACCGCCTCAATGGATTGCTCCGCAGCGAACAAGCCAATGAATTGATCCACGATGCGGCATTGCGCCCTATTGAGAGCGCTTACAAGATCTTTCTAATTCAAGACTTTCAGCAAGCCAACGACACCTTCGCCAACAAATTGCTGAAGACTTTAGAAGAACCGCCGGATCACGTGGTCTTATGTCTCACGGCTACGGATCGAGCGAATGTGCTGCCGACGATTATCAGTCGTTGCCGCATTATCGAACTGCGGCCCTTGGCACCCACAACCATTGCTCAGGCACTGCAAAGCAAGTGGCAGGCAACACCGGAACAAGCCGATTTGTTCGCGCGCTTGGCAAATGGGCGACTCGGTTGGGCTGTAGAGCAACTCACCCAGCCCAGCAAACAACAGAGTCGCCTGCAACAGCTACAATTGCTCTGGCAATTGCTCGCCGCGAGCCGAGTTGAACGCTTGGCCATGGCAGAACAGTTGGCGAGCAACCGCAACAATGAGCAATTGTTCGGGCTGCTAGAGACCTGGCTCACTTGGTGGCGCGACCTCTTGTTAACCCAAGTGGGTGGTAGCGAGCACTGTGCCAATCTTGATCAACTTGCTGTGTTACAGCAACAAGCCCAGCAGGTACCTTTAACGGCGATCCAACATTATCTCAAAGTGCTACGCCAGATCGAAGGATATCTGCATCATACCGTGAATACCCGGCTGGCTCTGGATGTCTTATTTTTGCAGATGCCAGCCCTTACTCCCCAATCTAGGGGAACTACCTAACTGTGATGCTACGCAACGCCGGTTTATCCCCAGCAAACCTAGCTTGTAGATGAGTCATGAGTACAGTCTCGGCTAACGTTGCGTAACATGCGTTCATAAAGGAGTCTAGCCATTCATGCCCATTGTCGTGGGTTTACAATTCGAGCCAGTCACCAAGGTCTATCACTTTGACCCGAATGGCTTGCTCGATTTAATGAGTCAGGATTATGTGATTGTTAATACGGCCAAGGGCTTAGAAATTGCCCAAGTGGTCGAACCCCCTCACCACATCGAAGAACGAGAAGTCGTTGGAGAGATGAAGAGCGTCTTGCGCCGTGCCACTGCGTGGGATTTGGTGCAGAAAGATCTGTGGAGTCGCAAAGAACAAGAAGCCCTTGCAATCTGCCGAGCCAAGGCACGTGAACATCAACTCGAAATCAAGATCGTCCGCTGTGATTATAACTACACAGGTGGGCGGCTGCTTGTCTACTTTTCCTCCGAAGCTCGGATCGACTTTCGTGGGCTTGTACGTGAGTTAGCACGCATCTTCCGCACACGCATTGAGATGCGCCAGATTGGAGTGCGCGACGAGGCTAAGTTGTTAGATGGCGTGGGTAAGTGTGGCCGGCAACTCTGTTGCACTAGTTGGCTGCGCGAATTTACCCCGGTCAGCATCCGCATGGCCAAAAATCAACAATTGCCGCTCAACCCGGAAGAGATCAGCGGGGTTTGTGGTCGCCTGCTCTGTTGCCTCTCCTACGAAGATGCTCACTACAAAGAGCAAAACAAGAAGATGCCCAAGCTCGGTGCCGAGGTGGTGACGCCGCAGGGAGTTGGCCGGGTGCGCCATATTCACCCCCTTAAAGAGACGGTGACGGTAGTACTCGAAAATAAAGCCTATGCCGAATTTGGGGTTGCGGAGCTGATCGTCAACAAGAGTAGCGGCGGCAGTGGCTGCAGCACTTGTGGTGGTTGCACGGTCAAACGGCGGGCCAGTGCCGAAGAGGATAACGAGCGTATTCGCCAACAGATGGCCGCCCAAACTTCCGAAACTGAGGATACTGACACTGAAGCTAAAACCAGTGAAAAGCCTGCAGCAAACCGCTCAGGCCGTCGGCGCCGGCGTCGGTCGGATCGGCAATAGCCATCCCCTATAGATTGCTGTATCCCGCCGGTTAAGTGCCAGATTGACACCAGCCAGCAGCAATTTTGAGTGACTGCTCAATAAAAAGCGGGAGCAGTGAGGGCTGCTCCCGCTTAATGCACCAAGTTACCTAGCACCTGCTTCCAATCTCTCTACCCCACTGACAGCGCAAACGGAACCGAGGTGTCTCACAACCACTTGGAAAGTAGTGTTGTGCTTGGTTTACTGCTTTCCTGTACAAGCTTAGTATCTTACACGATCTTAATTCGAAAACTAAAGCTTTGCGTAAATCGGGAAACTACCGTCTACTCGAACTAAGCCGCTGTGGCAGCACGTTTATAGATCGCCATGCGCACAGCCGTGCGTTCATTACCTTCAATATCTACTTCGGTAAAGCTTGGTACTGTCATCAGATCAATCCCATCCTCTTGCAAGTAACCGCGGGCGATAGCAATGGCTTTGATCGCTTGATTGACAGCGCTCGCCCCAATGGCTTGCATTTCAGCAAACCCTTCATCCCGCATTACCCCTGCAATTGCGCCGGCAACGGCCGTTGAACGTGATTGTGCAGAGACCTTGATGAGCTCAGCCATGTTAGTGTGCCTCCTAGATAGAACGTGGAACTGTAATGTCTGCCGGTTAGAATGGGCAAGCTGTACCCGAACGCCTGCCTCTAATTGAGAGGACGGGTTCGCGCATTGAAAGATACGTCCTAAAGCTGGCAAAAAGCTTACCGTTTCTTTTTGCTTCTTTTTCCCTAAATGCAACAAAAAATTCAGTATCTTTCTAAGTATGCTGATTATACGGGAGAAATCTCCCTTTTGAGCTTACTAGTTGCTTGCATTTCCGCGCGGAACTAAATCACTACCAACATCGGTTGCGTCGAAAATGGCCCGATGTTATCATAGCCCTCTATGATCTGTGGTGTGGTTTGAGGCAGCGTCACTCTGAGCGCCCTCCCTAGTCGAGGGTCAAACGCCTATTCAAACATAGTGACAGCGAGGAGAGCGTTTATGGATCGCAATCAGGTTCGTCAAGTCTTGACGGCACAGTTCTATCAATCTCTTGCCGACAACGGCATTCAAATACAGTCGATTCCCCAAAGCGAATTACAGGGGATCGTCAATGCTTTGGCCGATGGTGTCTTTGCCATCGTCGCAGCGGTGGAGGCCGAAGCCGATGCCGACACCCCACTGACAGCCAGTCGGTCTGCGTCCCCCAAAGCGACTACCCAGACAGCTGCTGTAGAAGAAAAACTTTGGCGCGGCCGCCCCTATCTCTCGATCGGCACCATCTACGAATTGACCACCGAGCGTTTGCGCATTCTTCGCGGTTTATTCGGTAATTCTGTCGAAGAAGTTGAACTGGTGCGGGTGAAAGATACTCGCGTCAAGCAACATGTGGGCGAACGCATGTTGGACGTTGGCGATATCACAGTCATCAGTGAAGACCCTTCACATCCAGAGCTAGTGCTCCACAATGTGAGTAACCCTTTGCAAGTGCGCGAGTTGATTCGCAAGGCCACCATCCAAGAAAAAGAGCGCCGCGGTGTGCGCTATCGCGAAGAATTCTAATCCATGAATCAACCTGTTGCACTTGAGGCGGTGATTGCGATTGCCCAGCAGGCCGGGCAACTCGTGCGTAAAATGCGCCGGGAAGGCTTGCAGAATATCAAAAGCAAATCCTCCGAGATCGACCTCGTCACGGAGGCTGATCTCGCTAGCGAAGTTTATTTACGAGAGGCGCTCAGCCAGCTCTATCCAGCCGCAGATTTTTGGGGAGAAGAAAGTAACCAAGCCCCCACGAGCGAATTTTATTGGTTGGTTGACCCAATTGACGGCACGGTCAACTATGCGAATGGGCTGGACTACTATTCGGTGACTGTTGCCTTGTGTCAAGGTGACCAACCCTTGCTGGGGGTGACAGTTGAGCCGGCCAATGGTCGGGTCTATGCGGCCCAGGCTGGACAAGGCGCCTTCCAGCGCGAAGCAAGCGGGGAACAGCACCCGCTTACGACCAATACGGTTGCCCAATTAAGGCGAGCGTTTCTCACCACTGGCTTTCCTTATCACCGTACCGAACAAGCCGACAACAATACGGCTGAGTTCGAGGCGTTTATCCGCCACAGCCAGGGGGTTCGCTGCCTGGGCTCTGCCGCACTCGATTTGGCCAACGTGGCTAGTGGCGCGCTGGCTGGCTATTGGGAAGCCTGGCTCAACCCGTGGGATACGGCAGCCGGAGTCCTCTTTGTGCGCGAGGCGGGTGGCCATGTGAGCGATTATGCAGGGTCCATCTGGACCTTTGCCAGCCGGTCCCTGGTGGCCAGCAATGGCCAAGCTGAGCTGCATGATGCGATGCTGACGCAAATTGCCCAAGCACGAGCAACCTTAACCAACGCTTTAGTGTAACTCATCTATCCGTACACCTACGTGGCGCTTTGGTTCCCTCAACCAACCAGCGAGACAATGGGTTGCGGATAGTTCTTTTTCGGCTTTTTGTCGTGCTGTATTGTTACTCATCCAATTGCCTCACCCATACTAGGAAGAACCAACTATGCGCCCCAACAAGCTGCGCCAGATTTTACAAGCTGGTAAACCGAGCATCTCCACACACGTGCACTCGACTTGGCCCTCGGTCATTGAAGCCGTCGGCCACACTGGTCTCTATGACTACGTGGAATTTGTCGCCGAATATGGTCCGTACGATCTGCACGATCTAGACAATCTCTGCCGAGCAGCGGAAATCTATAATCTCGACATGATGATCAAAGTCGATTATGAGCCCCATCGTTTTGTAGCGCAGCGCGCCGTGGGCTCTGGCTTTGGCAGCGTGCTCTTTGCCGATTGCCACAATGTCGACGAAGCCCGTGATTGCATCCTCTCCGTCAAGCCCGACACGCCAGAAGATGGCGGCATGCACGGTGTTGGCACCCGTCGTTTTGCCTATATGGGCTACGGTGGCTCCCCCGAGTATGTACAAGCGTTACGCGATGTCGTCATCATGCTGATGATTGAAAAGAAAGGCGCTGTCGAGCAGTTGGAAGAGATTTTGGCGTTGCCTGGCCTCGATATGATCCAATGGGGTGGGGCTGATTACAGCATGAGCGTCGGCAAAGCAGGTCAACGCCGCGACCCAGAGATCAAGGCCACGGAGAAACGAGTGATCGAAACAGCGCTGCGGATGGGCGTACAACCGCGCGCCGAGATCAATTCCGTAGACGAGGCCAAGTATTATCAAGATTTAGGGGTCAAACATTTTTGCATTGGCACCGACATCAGCATTCTCTTCCAGTGGTGGAAGTCGAATGGCGAAGAGTTACGCAAAGTTGTTTTTGGTTAGTCCAAGTCGGGCCTAAAAGTGCCTAGGCGCGGCCTAGTTTACTGTAACGTATAGCGAGCGGTTCAATGACGAGCAACGTATCCCGAGCGCCCACCAATGTCGAAAAATTGCGCGGGTTGCCCTGGAGCATCGCCGGGGATGCAGCCGTTACTGTCTTTGCGCAGCTAATCTTTTTTGGCTCGGTTTTTGTCCTCTTTTTGGATGAATTAGGGCTCAACAAGACTCAAATCGGTTCACTGCTGTCGCTGATCCCCTTTTGTGGTCTTGTTGCGTTGCTGATCGCACCGGCAACCGCTCGCTTTGGGTACAAACGCACCTTTATCACCTTCTTTGGCATTCGCAAGGTGATCACCGCCGGGCTATTGTTGACGCCCTGGGTAGTCACGCAATTTGGCCCAACCTGGGCTATGATCTATGTCGCAGTCATCACCGCTGGCTTTGCCCTGACCAAAGCCGTGGCTGATACCGCGGCCTACCCCTGGGTGCAGGAATATATCCCCGACAGTGTACGCGGCAAATACTATGCCACGAGCAATCTCTTCACCACGCTCGCCGCCTTTGCGACGGTGACCACGGCGGGGTTTGTGATCAACCAATTCGCAGGACTGACCGGCTTTATCTGGTTGATTACGGTCGGCGTCACCTTTGGCGTGATCTCCGTGATCTCCTATGCCCAGGTACCTGGCGGAGCCCCCCAGCAAGCGGCGCGGGCTGATCTGGGCAAGATGTTCTTAGCGCTACGCGACGGCAACTTTGTGCGCTATATGGTGGGGTTGAGCCTGGTGGTAATGGGCTTTGTGCCCCTGCTGTCGTTTCTGCCGCTCTTCATGCGCGAGCGGGTGGGCTTGCCGGAAAGTTATGTAATCCTCTTGGCCAATGGCAATTTAGCTGGCGGCCTGCTGGCTGGTTATCTGTGGGGCTGGGCGTCGGACCGGTATGGCAGCAAGCCGGTGATGCTGAGTGGTCTATCAATCCGGCTGATGCTCCCCATCCTCTGGTTTTTGCTGCCTCGGCATTCGGAATGGAGCCTGCCCGCGGCTTTGGGCATTGCGGCCTTACAGGGGATTGGTGATGTTGGCTGGGTGATCGGCTCGTCCCGGCTCCTCTTTGTGAGTGTGGTGCCAGCCAAAGAGAGTATGGCCTACATGGCGCTCTACTACGCTTGGGCCGGGCTGATCACTGGGTTGAGCCAAGCACTCGGTGGCTCATTACTCGATCTAGTGGCGGGCGTACAAGGCACAATTGGGCCATTTGCCGTTGACCAGTACACTGTCCTGATGCTCTCGGCCTTCTTGTTAACCTGTTTAGCAATTGGGTTGCTAGGAGCTGTGCGTGCCGATAACCGGATGAGTGTTGGACAATTTGCCGGGCTCTTCTTTCATGGCAACCCCTTACGCGCCATCGAATCAATTGTGCGCTATCAACGGGCCCGGGATGAACGCGCTGCTGTCTTCAATACGCAACGTTTGGGCCAGGCTCAAAATCTACTGGCCGTCGATGAGCTACTGGATGCGCTGCATGATCCGCGCTTTAATGTGCGCTACGAGGCGATTATTGCCCTGTCACGCATGCCTGCAGATGCACGCTTGACCAGTGCACTCGTCGAAATATTGCAAGGCAAATCCCCTGCCTTGAGTGTGATTGCTGCCTGGGCCCTGGGGCGAAGTGGTGATCGCAACGCCATCGAAGCGCTGCGCGCTGGGCTGCATTCGCCCTACCGCTCGATTCAATCCCACTGCGCCCGTTCATTGGCGACCCTGGGCGACCGCGGAATGATCCCACTCTTGCTCAAGCGGCTGCCCGACGAAAGCGACTACGGCTTACAGGTCGCCTATGCATCGGCGTTGGGCAAAGTCGGCGCCACACGTGCCATTGAGCCCATTCTCAAGCTGTTAAGCGAAGCCGATGATGAAAGCACGCAGCGCGAATTGGCGCTGGCCGCGGCCCGTTTGGTTGGCAACGAAGATTCATTTATTCGCCTCTTGCGCGCCACGCGCGAAGAACCCGGCACGCCGCTCGCCCAAGTATTGACCACGCTGCAACGGCAATGGAGCAGAAGCAACCACAGCCAACAAGAATGGCAACCCTTGCTGCAAGCAGCCATTGATGCCCTCGCCCAAAATGATCTGGATGCCGGAATCGCCGCACTGCAACAATTTATCCAGGCGCTGCCCCTTGAGCGCTGGCAATCGACCACGGCAACCGTGCTGCGCGCTTGTGAAGCCCAATTAGCCCAGCAAGGCGCAACCCGCTTCGAGTACGTCTTATTAGCCCTCCATACCCTCCAGCACGAAACCCAAATTTGAGCACTGCGCAGTACCCTGCTACATTCACGCCGCGGCGAGGTGGGTCAACAAGGCGGCGCCAGTTTTGATCCCCGCGATAAAGCGCTCGACTTCTAAATTCTCATTCGGCGCGTGATTGGCCTCATCCGCATTGGCGTAGGGGATGACAAAGGCCGGGATGCCCAAAATCTTGGTAAAGACGTAGTCCGGCAAGCTGCCACCCATCGACGGGATCAACAGCGGAGCAGCCCCCTGGGCCTCGGCGATCGCGGCCACGAGCGCGGGCGTAAAGGGCGAATCGAGCGGCGTTTTGGAGGGCGCCATGCTCCCCTGATAGACCACGGAGACATTCGGCGCATGGCGCTTCACATGCGCTTCCACTTTGGCGAAGATATCTTCTGGCGTTTGGGCTTCCACCAGCCGAATGTCACATTTGGCCACGGCGCTGCACGGCAACACCGTCTTCGAGCCAGGGCCGCCATACCCGCCATGCAAGCCGTTGATCGTCAACGTCGGCCACAGCGATAGCCGGTCATAAAAGGCGCGCTCACGAGGCTCGTCAAAGTGCGTCAAGCCCAAGTGCTGCTGGATCTCCGCCACATCCACCGGGAGCTGGGCCAACGCTTGGCGTTCCAGCGCCGTGGGCGGCAGCACGTGATCATAAAAGCCATCGATGGTGATCTCCCCGCGCTCGTTTTTCATCGTCGCTAGCAGATGCACCAAGGTCCAAATGGGATTGGGCGCTACCCCACCCCAATTCCCAGAGTGGAGATCCTGATTCGCCCCTTGCGCCCGCAATTCAAAGGAGAGCACCCCGCGCACGCCAAA
>CAZMRA010000106.1:0-15328 GCA_964568485.1 uncultured Caldilineaceae bacterium
GCGTTGCTGATAGCGCTTGGTGGAGTAGGTTTAGGCGGTTATTTCGGCTGGCAAGCGGCGCAGGCGGGCTATGGGCTGATCAGTTGGACCAATACCAAACCGAATGCGCCACCTTGGGGGGCGACCGACAGCCGCATTGGCAACAATCCGCTCGTTTTGGCGGTGCCCCACGAGGATCGGCCCATTGTGCTGGATATGGCGATCACCCAATTCTCGGTGGGGCGCATGGAGATCGCGGCCCGAGCGGGCACGACCCTACCCGTCCCCGGCGGCTATGATCGAGCCGGAGAACTCAGCCGCGATCCCGGAGCGATCTTGGCGAGTGGGAGAGCATTGCCCATCGGCTACTGGAAAGGTTCAGGGCTGGCCGTGCTGCTGGATCTGCTGGCGATGTTGCTGGCGGGTGGCCTGAGCACCTATCAAATCGGCCAGCGCGAGACCGAGTATGGGGTCTCACAAGTCTTTATCGCCTTTGCCCTTAACAAGGCTGGGCAAGGCCAGCTGTTGCAGCAAGCCGTGGCCGAAGTGTTGGACGATCTCCATGCGGCTACGCCTGTCAACGAGGGCGAGACGATCCTCTATCCCGGCGAGCGCGCCTGGCAGACGCGCCAAGAGAATCTTGCCCGCGGCATCCCGGTGGATGTCGAAAAGTGGCAGACCGTCTTGGCGTTGTAGGGTGTGAACACTTAGCAACTGACAGTTGACGATGATGATTTCGTAACACGAGACCGCTTAAAATAGCGCCTTAATTCTTAAGGAAAGGTTCCTCACCATGACCCTAAAATTTGGCTGGCACATGCACTCGTTCCCAGTCGACGGCAGCAACAGCGCGGCGTTTCTCGACCAGAATTGCAAAATGCTGGATCTGGTGCAAGAACATTTTGATTCAGTGTGGGTGGATGATCATTTCTGGCCGTGGGCCAAATGGCAGGCTAGCGACACACCCTATGTCGAGTGTCTGACGACGATTGCCTATTTCGCAGCGCGCTACCCGAAACTCAACTTTGGCAGCAGTGTCCTCTGCCAGAGCTATCGCAATCCTGGCTTGCTGGCCAAAATGGTAGCGAATCTACAATGGTTGACGGGCGGGCGCTTTCTCTTGGGGTTGGGCGCCGGGTGGATGGAAGAGGAATACAAGGCCAACGACATCGAGTTCCCCAAGCCGTCGGTGCGCATCGCTCAACTGGAAGAGACGATTCAAATCATCCGCAAGCTCTTCACCGAAACCCCGGCCAGCTTCGAAGGCAAATATTATCGCATCAAAGATGCCTATTTGTCCCCCAAACCTGACCCCATCCCGCCCTTATTGATTGGCGGTGGCGGCGAGCAATTGACCTTGCGCGTGGTCGCCAAATATGCCGACATGTGGAATATCCCCGGCGGGACGTACGAAAATTACGCGCACAAACTGAATGTCTTGCGTGAGCGCTGCGCCGAAGTGGGCCGCAATTACGACGAGATTGTCAAAACTTGGTCGGCGGAGGCAATTGCAGTAGCCCCCACCGAAGCCGAGGCGCAGCAAATTGCCGCCAACTCGCCTTACAACAACGCCCCTATTGTGGGTACGCCCGAGCAAGTAGCCGAGCGCTTACAAGCCTTTGTCGATCTGGGCGTCAGCTATTTGATCGTACGTGTGCTCGATTTCCCCGATCAAGCTGGCTTGAAATTGTTCATTAACGAGGTCATGCCGCGGCTGCAGGGTGAGGTGTAAGCCCGCAGAAACTGGCTCGCTGCATCACGAAGAGCACACGGGTGTTCTTCGTGATGAGCCGGGTTTCATAACAGCGCCTGTAGCCAGCGCACCGTCTCCTCCACCACCGCTGTGTTGATCCAATAGATCTTCTTGGCTCCATCTTCGCGACGTTCGCGGATCAAGTTGGTGGCGAACAGTTGCCGCAAATGGCGCGAGGCCGCCGACTTATTCAAACCAAAGCGGTCGATCAATTCCTGCGTACTCAGCTCCCCCTGCTCACGCAGCATGAACAGCATTTGCAAGCGCGTCTCATCGGCCAAGGCAGCAAAGCGATTGGCCAACTCCGTTTGGTCGAGCGGGACATAGCGCTCAGCCGACCGCTGCGGGCGCCGCGCCACATAAGTCATGCAGAGTTCTTGCTCATTCCCAAACCAGATCAAATAAGGCCCATTGTGCACGGTGGGAATAAAGCGGATCTGCTCGTAGCGCAGCAGCTCTTCTAAGCGGAAGATGGAACGCAGATCGCGGCCGGTCACTGTTTCGATCGCTTCGAGGATGGTAAGGCCGCTCAGATTGAGCCCGGCGAAGAGCTCGGCCGATTCTTGCAACAGGGGCTGGATGCGCTGCCACTCGGCGGCGACATGATTTTCCCACAGCCACTGCAGATGTTCGACCAGCAGCTGCTGCAAGGTGTCAGGTTGGTTGATCAACGCAAAGAGGGCATAGACTTCATCTTCATTGAGTTTTTCGCGGGCCCGCTCTTCAAAGAAGCGCAGCGCACAGGCCGGATCAGCCAAAACTTCCGCCACCGTGGGCGGCGTCAGTAAAACTGCATCGTACAGCGTGCGCCACATCGGCGAATTGAGCAGCCAGTAGAGCAGGCGATCGCGCAAAGCCACTGGCTCTTGCTGTGCCAGGGCGGCCAGATAATGCGCAAAATCGCTGGTGGCTGGTCCGCGCGGCACTGCGTTGACCAAAGAATCCAACCCAATCCCATGAAAAAGTTGATGATGACGCTGCATGATCTCCGGCGGGATCAGTGGCACGGTATGCATCACCCACTCGCTCAGGCCACTCAAATAGGGCTTCTGTTCGAGCGCATTCATGCTAACCAAAATATTGTAGACCGGCTCTAAGGCCACCACCACCTGAACAGGCGAGGGCGGCAAAATTCGTGCTGGATTCATGGGTGCTGTCGCGTTTCCTCCGCAACTGGTTACTATTTATCGCACTTAGGGCTCCACTGGGGCAAGCTCGGGCGCTGATTCGCTCTCTGGCTCAGGTTGGTTGACCGCATCGGGCAAGAGCGTATCGATATCGCGAATGGCTGGGAGCCCATATCCCAGCAGCGGCACAAACGCCCCGATCACGCCGGTCAGCACAAAAATCAACCCAATCCCGGCGCCCGGCCCGACGCCAACTAACGGCCCAAAGATCGGCACCAGGGTACCGCCTGGCTGCAAGGCCGGTTCAAAGATGCGGTCGGCCAGGGGCCCGGCGAGAATCATGGCCAGCGGCCCCGTGATCTGCGCAATCAAGCGGCGGGCTGCGAAGACCCGGCCTTGTACATCCGCTGCCACTTTGGCCTGCCAGATCGCTTGGTTGGAGCCGTTCATAATCGGGATGAAGAACATTAAGAAGAAGGCCCCGACCAGCCAGACGGGCAAGCTCTGCCCCACGCCCAGCACCGCCGCGCCGAGCAACCCATTCAGGAACATGCTGAGCAAAACGCCGTGAACCTTCCGCTCGGGCCCACCCCAGATGCTCAGCAGCAGGCCACCGATCAACCCGCCGATGCCCAATGCCGATTGCACCGTCCCCAAGATCAATTCGTTGCTGCCCGTACGCGCCAAGATCAGCGGAGCGATGAGCACGCCCGCAAAGCCCCCGAAAAAATTCGCCTGCAAGAAGATCAGCTGCATGCCCAGCAAGCTCGGCCGCGCCCAGATGTATTGGAAGCCATACAAGGATTCGCGCCACAGGTTGCCACGGCTCGCGAGCCCGGCTTCGGTCTGCTGCGGCGTGGGGATAAAGACAAAGAGCACCACGCTGACCGCAATACTAAAGGTGACGACATCGATCAGCATAATCCCGCCGATGCCAAGCGTGAGCAACAAAATCCCACCCAAGATCGGCGCGGCGATCTGCGCGGCCGATTCCGCCAGCGCCAACATGCCATTCGCTCGGGCATATTGCGCTTTGGGCAACATAGTCGAGAGTGCTGCGGCGAAGGCCGGGAATTGAAAGGCTTCAAAGGCACTCGCAAAGGCTCCGGCGGCATAGAGATGCCAGATCTCTAAGTTGCCTGTGCTAAAGAGCAGCAATAGCGCGACTGTGGCCATGCCTGCGCCCAGATCGCTCAACATCACCACCCACTTGCGATCCCAGCGATCGACCAGCGCGCCGGCAATGGGGCTGAAGATCACCGCTGGGCCAAAGGAGAAAAAAGCCACCATGGCCAAGGCAGTGGCCGAGCCCGTCTCTTGGTAGGCCCAAATGGTCAGGGCAAAGCGGGTCATATTGGTACCCAGCAAGGAGATCACTTGCCCGAACCAGATCAGGGTAAAACCACGAAAACCACTCAAGATCTCATAGGATTTTCTCATACTATCTCCCAATTTCTCACAATTATGAGAATTCAGGAAATTATGACAGATCTACCATTAGTTGTCAATCACCAATTATGCTTGCAAGGGCGTGTTCATCACTTGACTCACGGAAGAGGCAAGGGTTTGGCCCAGCAGCCAAAGCCAAGTACAATCGATTAATAGCAGCAATTGCTAGAGATTCACCAGCCGTCAACAACCTGACGAGCGGCACCTCGCTCCCAAACAGAACATGCAGCTTTTAGAAAGGGCCGCCATGTTACCGATTGTGGTTCCTGCCCATTTTCGTATCATTGCGCACCGGGGAGCTTCGGCCTATGCCCCCGAAAATACGCACGCCTCCTTCCAGCTTGCGACCAAGATGGGTATCCGCGAGATTGAGACCGACGCCCAGTTGAGCAGTGATGGCCAGGTCGTGCTCTGCCACGATCTGACTTTGGCGCGCTACGGGCACGGCGAACAAGTGGTGGAAAGTTTGCCCGCCAGCGAGCTTACCCAGTTGGATATGGGCAGTTGGTTCTCGCCCTTTTTGTACGGTGGCGAACGGTTATTCACGCTGGATCAGCTCTTGCAGCAGTTCGGCAATCAATTTCTGCACCACATCGAATTGAAGGGGAAAGCTCCTGGATTGGCCGCAGCTGTGGCTGAACGCATCGCTGCGCATAACTTGGCCGAGCGAGTATTCATCACGTCGTTTGATGCGACTCAACTCGAACGGATGCGCGCCGCCGCCCCCGAATTGCGCCTGGGCTGGCTGGTCCGCCGGATCGATGATGAGGCGCTGCGCCGTGCCGAAGCGCTGGGGCTCTACCAACTCTGTCCGCAGGCCGAGGGCGTAACGCCGGAGGTGATAGCGCAAGCCCGCACGGTCACGCCCGAAGTTCGGGCTTGGGGCTTGAGTGGATCGCGGCAGCAAGTGATCCAGCTGATCCACCAGGTAATCGACAGCGGCTGCGACGGCACTACCATCGATTGGCCCGATTGGTTGACATACGCTCAGTAATCACCCGACCGCGGCCCGGCCCAGTGAATGCCGCTCCGAGGTTGGTCCTCTTCTTTCGCTATTCATCATCACAAGGAGAATCGCGTGAAAATTACCGAGATCCGCACATACCTGATGCACGCCGGGCACCCCGACAGCAGCGGGTGGAAGGCGCGCAATTGGTGCTTTGTCAAGGTCTTCACCGATGCGGGGATTTATGGGGTCGGCGAAGCCAGCGGCTGGCCACGCGTCGTCGAGACGGCGATCAACGATTTGGCGCAGATTTTGATCGGCGACAATCCCTTTGAGATCGAGAAAATCTGGCAAAAGATGTACTTGGCCATGATGGGCCACGGCATGACCGGGATTGTCGGCAGTGGCGCCATGACCGGCATCGAAATGGCGCTGTGGGACATCAAAGGCAAGGCGCTCGGGGTACCGGTCTATGAGCTGCTAGGTGGGCAGATACGCGATCGGGTGCGCCTCTACGCGCATGCGCATTCGGCCGAGCGAGCCCGCGTCTTGGTGGATCGGGGCTTTACCGCCATCAAGACTGGCGGCGTCTCCGATCCGTTGGGCAAAATTGAAGCCATCCGCACCGAAGTGGGCTCCGACATTGACTTGATGGTTGATATTCACGGGCCACCCTGGCTGACGACCGCCGATGCCATCCGCATGGGGCAGATGCTAGAGGATTACGATCTGCTCTTTTACGAAGATCCGGTGGCACCCGAAGATGTCGAGGCGCTGGCGCGGGTATCGGCCGCGGTCAATTTGCCCATTGCAGCGGGCGAACGACATGCTGGGGTCTGGGGCGTACGCGAGCTGATCGAGCGTGAGATCATCGACGTGGTGCAGCCCGACACTGGCCGCGCCGGCGGGCTGTTGCCGATGAAAAAGATCGCCGCGCTGGCTGAAGCGCATTACATCACCTTCGCGCCGCACGATGGCTCGTTGGGACCCGTGGCCGAAATCGCCGCGGTTCATCTCTGCTCGACCTTGCCCAACTTTTTGATCCTCGAGCACCTGGAAGATGATGTCCCGCAGCGCTACGAGGTGATGCAGCCGCAACCGACGATTGTGGATGGCTTTATGCTCGTGCCCGATGCCCCGGGTTTGGGCGTTGATATTGTCGAAGAGGCCATCGCCAAATATCCTTCGACGGGCAATGTCTCGCCGCCCAACCCCGACGAAGAGATGGTCTATTTCCGCGCCCGAAACAAGCGGGCAAGCTGGCTTGGGGCCCAACTTTCCGCGCCCGAAGATTTTGTCTAAATTCACTAGTTTTGTAGGGCAGTCCAGCAATTGCTGAGCTGCCCTTTCGTTCTTACTGGCTCACACATGGATGCCCTACTCACCTATATCCCTATGGATCGCCGCCATGCCCTGGCTCAGCGCGTCGATCTACCAGACCGCACCAGCGGTGCGGCGCTCTTTGCCGACATTTCGGGGTTTACAGCCCTCACCGAAGCACTGGTCATTGAATTGGGTGCCCAACGCGGCGCCGAAGAATTGACGCGTTACCTGAACCTCGTCTACGACGCCATCATCAACGAAGTGCACCGCTATCATGGCAGCGTGATCGCCTTCGCGGGCGATGCCATTACCTGCTGGTTTGATGGCGATAATGGCTTGCGGGCCACGGCCAGCGCGCTCGCCATGCAGCAACAGATGAGCCAGTTTGCAGAAGTACGCACACCGGTTGGCAGCACCGTGATGCTGGCCATGAAAGCGGCGGTGGCGGCAGGACCAGCGCGGCGCTTTTTGCTAGGTGACCCCACCATCCGCTTGATCGATGTGCTGGCCGGCGGAACGCTCGAACGGCTTGCCAACGCCGAACACCAAGCGCGCAAAGGCGATGTGGTGCTCGATTCCGCCACTGCCCAGCAGCTGAGCGACGTGTTGGCGATCAAGGAGTGGACTGCCAACAGTGAGGACACGCCGGGGGTAGCGGTGATTCAAGGGCTGCGCCAGCCTGTGGCCGAGATGCCATGGCCTCCCCTGCCTTCTACCTTAGCCGAAGCCGAAATCCAACCTTGGCTGTTGCGGCCGGTTTATGAGCGGTTGCGCCATGGCTTAGGTGACTTTCTGGCCGAGCTGCGTCCGACGGTGGCACTCTTTGTGCGCTTTGTGGGCATCGATTACGACAACGACGCCATGGCCGGCGCCACCCTAGATCGCTACATTCGCTGGGTGCAATCGGTGGTGGAACGCTACGCCGGCACCTTGATCGATGTCAACATGGGCGACAAAGGCAGCTATCTCTATATCAATTTTGGGGCACCGCTCGCCCACGAAGATAACGCTGCCCGGGCGGCCTCGGCTGCGCTCGAATTGCGCCAACCACCCGCTGGCCTGGAGATGATCCGCGGCGTGCAGATTGGCATCAGCCAGGGGCGGATGCGCGCCGGGGCTTACGGCGGCTCCACTCACCGTACCTATGGCGTACTGGGAGACGAAGTCAACATGGCCGCCCGCTTGATGATGGCCGCGGCGCCAAGCCAAATTTTGGTTAGCGAGATCGCTCAGCGCACCATCGCAGCGGACTTTATGTGGAAAGAGCTTCCACCCATGCGTGTCAAGGGCAAACGGGAGCCCGTGACCGTCTATGCCCTGCTCAGCGCCCAAGAGACGAAGCAAGTCCCGCTGACATTAGGCAGATACATGCTGCCCCTTATTGCCCGCCAGCAAGAATTAGCCGAGCTGGAAGCCAAACTACGCTTGGCCCAACAAGGCCAGGGGCAGATCGTCAGCATCACCAGCGAGGCCGGGCTGGGGAAAACCCGACTCGTGGCCGAATTGGTAAAACGAGCGCAAGCCGCCGGCGTGACCACCTATGTCGGGGTCTGCGAATCCTTTGGCATCCACAGCAGCTATTTGGTGTGGGAATCAATCTGGCGCGGGCTGTTTGGCCTGGAAGCCCAGGGGCCGCTCGAGCAACAAGTGGCGCATCTGCAAGAGCGCCTCGCCGCGGTTGATCCGCTACTGGCAGAACGCTATCCCCTGCTGGGCTCGGTGCTCAATTTGTCCATCCCTGAAAATGAACTCACCCGTTCACTGGATGCCAAAACGCGCAAGCGAGCCCTCGAGACGTTACTCGTCGATTATCTGCGCGGGCGGCCTTGGTCCACACCTTTACTCTTTGTGTTGGAAGATGGACATTGGGTCGACCCACTCTCGCAGGATTTGCTCGAAGTGATCGGCCAAGCGATCGTAGATCTGCCGGTGTTGATCGTGCTCAACTATCGCCCCACCACGGCGGAACATCTGCGCAACCTGCAGATCAATACGCTGCCCTACCACACGACCATCGAACTGGCGCCCTTGGGTGCCACCGAGAGCGCAGGCTTGCTCCAGCACAAGCTCGAACAATTGACGGGGCGCCCCATTCAGCTCGACCCCGACTTGGCTGACCGCATTGTCAAACAGGCTGAAGGCAATCCCTTTTATATTGAAGAATTGGTCAACTATTTGCACTATCAAGGGTTGCATGAAGGCAATGAAAGCGGGCGAACCGTAGAATTGCCCGACAGCTTGCAGCGGCTGGTGCTCAGCCGTATGGATCAGCTCAGCGAGCAGCAGAAGATCACGATCAAAGTCGCCAGTGTGATTGGGCGCATCTTCAAAGCGGCGTGGCTGCCGCACATCCGCCCCGATTTAGGCGAAGCGCAACAAATCTATCACGATCTGCTGGTGATTACCCGCCATGAGATCACCGCGCCAGACGCCAACGAAACCGAGATCACCTACCTGTTTAAACAGGCGATTACGCAGGGGGTGGCCTACGAAAGTCTGCCGTATGCCGTACGTGCGGCCATGCACGAACAGATCGGCCAATTTATCGAGCGGGCCTATCCGGACCAGATTGAACAATTCTTGGATCTGCTGGCCTATCACTATGATCACAGTGAAAATGCCGAGAAGCGCGTCGAGTATCTGTTGCGAGCGGGCCAAGCTGCGCAAAAGAATTACGCCAATAGCGCGGCGATCGACTATTACCAGCGGGCGTTGCCGCTCCTGACGAACGAGCAGCGACTCGAGATGATGCTCAAGCTGGGCCAGGTATTGGAGTTGGATGGGCAGTGGCAGGCCGCGGAGGTTCTCTATCAACAAGCACTGACATTGGCGAGCGACGCCCAAGATGCCCGCGCCCATGCTCGGTATGAAACGGCGATTGGCGAGCTGTATCGCAAACAGGGCCATTATGAAGCGGCCAAACAGCGCTTTCAGCAGGCACGCAGCGTCTTCGAAGCGATCCAAGATCAAGTCGGTGTGGGGCAAGTGTTACACTATTCTGGCACCTTGGCCGCGCAACAAGGGGATTATGAGACCGCTCGCCAGCGCTATCAAGAGAGTTTGGCCATTCGCCGAACCCTGGGCGATCAAACCAACATTGCCAGCCTGCTGAGCAATCTGGGGATTTTGGCCCGTTTTCAGAAGGACTATCAAGCCGCCCGTTCTCTACACGAAGAGAGTTTGGCCATTCGGCGGGCAAGCAGCGACCGCTGGGCCATTGCCAATTCCTACAATAACCTGGCGCTGGTCTTGCGCGATCAACGTGAACATCGCTCAGCGCGGGCTATGCTGGAAGAGAGTCTGCGGATCAGCCGGGCGGTTGGGGATAAGTGGTCGATTGCCAATACATTGACCAGCTTGGCCGAAGTTGCGCTGGAACAGGGCGATCAGCCAGCCGTGGCGCGCTTTTTGGCCGAAAGCCTCATCATCAATCGGGCCTTGGGCGAGCAGCGTGCCATCGCCTTCTTGTTGGAGTCATGTGCAGTGTTGGCCGCGACCCAAACCCAGCCCCAATTGGCATTGCAACTGGCAGCCACAGCGGATACCTTGCGCCAAACGATCGGCGCACCGCTCGCTCCAGCCGATGTGCAGCGGCTCAGCCAAGCGTTAGAACCAGCGCGCCAAGCCCTCTCAGCCGAAGAACAGGCGAAGGCCGAAGCGCTCGGTCGGACCACGCCACTCGAAGCTGCAATCCGCCAAGCGCTCGACTTCACCAACCAGTAGCCAAACATACCCCATCCCGAATTCAGGAGTAGTTGTCCCTCCGAGTCGGGCGGGGTCATGTTTACTCAATGCGGACAAAGGGCAGGAAGAGCTGCAGATCCTGCCGGGTCTCCTCTTCGACCGGTTCATCAACCCAAAACTCGAAGCCCGTCGCGTCGGTGATCACTGGCAATTCGCTAGTGGCGACGATCACCTGGCCTTCGAACTTGAGGAACTCGGAGGCATCGCGATTGATACGCCCGGCAAAGCGGATAGTATCAGCGGTGCCCTCGCCGGCCATGGTCTCCCATTCGTCGCCCGTAATCCGCACCACGAAGGTCGTCTGCCCCAGAATACCAAAGGTGACAGCGTCGTTGCCCAGGCCAGCCGCAAAACGACTGACAAAGTTGGGTTCGCCATTTTCATCGCGCCAGGCCGCATTCAAGCTGAGGTTGATCTGATCATTGCCGGGGCCGCCTTGTAACTCCGCAACACCGTCGGGATCGAGGAGGGTGTCGTTGCCCTCGCCAGTGAGCAACACATCATAATTGCCTGTGCCGCCGTTGAGCACATCGTTGTGGGCCCCGCCGTCGAGACGGTCATTCCCCAGCTCCCCATAGATCAGGTCGTTGCCCTCGCCGCCGCAGATAACATCATCCCCTTCTTTGCCATTCAGAATATCGTTACCCCCCAAGCCGAGGATCAAATCGGGGCCATCCGTGCCGATGAGGTTGTTCTGCGCTTCGGTGCCGACGATGATGTTCCCTTCCCACCCTGCGGCTTCATACGTTTCACCGATCTGATACACCGTGTACTCGAAGCATTGGCCGATCAGCACGCCAACTGGCTCTACATTGATCGTCCAGCTATAGGTCGCAGGCGAGGGATCGACATTGTCATACTCATCGATGGCCCGCACAGCGAAGCTGTGAGTACCTTCACTTAAGTCCGTGTAGGTCTGGGTGCCATTCGAATCACAAGGTTCAAACGCATCAGCATCATCCAACCGACATTCAAAGCGCAATTCGTCGACGGGGGTCGTGTTATCGGTCGCGGTGAAGACAAAGGTCGCTGTCAAGTCATAGGTAGAAGTCGGCGGCCCAGAGATGATCCTTGTTTCTGGCGGCGTAACTTGTTCTTCGACCAGGGTTGCCGTGCTAGGTTCATAGTTTGGGTCCGCCATGGTCAGGGGACCGCTAGGGAGCGGGATCTCTCCCATGAAGAAGGCTTGGATGGTATAGTCGCCCGGTGGCAGATCAGGCTCGCCGATGGCTAGGAAGATCCGCCCGACATAATCGGTAGTGAAGCTGGTACTGTAGGTATGGTTTTCATCACTGATGATAAAGACCACCGTCTTCTCGCTCAGGAGTCGACCATTACCATCGCTCAATGTGGCGATCAGCTCAACCGCTTGCGTGGATGGGTCGGGATTATCGGTCAATTCCAGACTCAGCGAGGTAGTCTGTTTGTCCATAAACACGCAGCAATATTCGATATGGGATGGTAGATAAGTTTCTGTGCCTGCAAAGTCCACAGTAAACGCGTAAAATTCCTCAATCGAACCGTTCATAGACACGCGCGCTTGGGCTACACCTAGCTCATTTGTAACGGCAGAGCGTCGTTGGCCGCCAGCACCAAAGTAGAGACGCTGACCGGCGAGCGGTGTTCCGTGCTGATCCAGCAACTGAGCGGCCAGCGTAATCGTATCGCCATAGCGCAGTTCATCATCGTACCCGGGGTGTTGCACAAGGTTGATAGCTGTGCCAACCGATATCGGCGTACCAGCTGGTGTCGCATAGGGTTCGACCAGCGGAGTGTAATAGGCACCCAGATTGGTTGCCATACTGACGACACCGACACCATTCACGGCCTGCACGAGATAACGCACCGCACTCGGCGAGGTAGTGCCCAAGGGCAAGCTCCCCGTCCACACCCGCGAATCGGTGATCACCTGAGTGAGATCAAGCGATTGCCACTGCCCGGCCCACGGGCCATCTAAGGCGGTATAAGTGACCCAAACCGCTTGAATGCCAGCGCCTGGGTCCCCCGTCACGTTGATCGCAAAAACCAGTTCATCCTCTTGCAGGGTGCTCGCCACCTGATTGATCGCTGGGGCCGCAGCGAAGGCAGGCGAATAGCCCGAATCCGTCACCTCCAAATAGTTACTGTAGAAAAGACGGAAGTCCATGCGATCAAAGCGCCGGGCCACCGTGGTGAGCGAAGTGGGATCGCTCGAACGATGCTGCACCGGCGTGACAAAGAGGCGCGTCACGCCAGAGATTGGATCGGCCAAAGCGGAAAAATAATTGGTGCGCCAGGGCACAATTGGATGCCAATGGTTCACGAAGAACGACGGATGACTACTGCTCAATTCAGTTGCGGGTGCGCCTGTCAGTGGGAAGATGTCGGGAATGTCTTGATATTGTCCACCTCGCAAGCCCACCCCGCGCAGGATGTAATCGGCCAAACTGACATTGCGAATCTCGAGCGGCAAGACTGGTTCCGCCGGGTTTGAGACCACGCCATCGCTGCCTAGCCAGTAGGTGGCATTGATGGATGAATTGTCAGTCAGATTGGTCAACGGTTTGCTCTGCTCAGTAAGTGTGGGCTCCACGGTGAGATCCACATACCGCAGCCCCAAGGTCGCTCCAGGGTCTGTTGTAAACGCCACGGGCGGCCCGATCACGGGCGTATTGTCGTCAGGGGGCAAAGGCTCACCCGGCAACTCAACGCTCAACATCGGCAAACCAAAGAGGGTGGCCTGCAAAAATGACTTTTCGTGCAGCCCCAACATTTGAGCAGTCTCGGCCAGATAGCCATTTTTGGCTGCGGTCAATGCCTTGCCAATCGCCACGGGCCCAGTCCGACGCAACTCTTGGGCAAAATTTAGATAGAGCCGCTCGCCATATTCAATAAAGTCTGTATCACCATACTGGTAGCCAGTGCCACCAATGAAGGTCGCACCCTTTTGCGCAAACGCCTGCGCCCAGTCTGGCTCTTGGGTCACACCGGGGACGCTATGTGCGTTGACGATGTTGTAGCCCGAGTGGCAACCAGAGCTAAAGATCACCACATTCGACAAATCCACCGGCATGGCAGCGACCTGAGCGGCGGTCAGGCGGGTGCGATAATCCGCAGCTAGGGCACTCGAGGCGCTGAAGTGGCCCGCCAGATAGATCAGATCATGACGCTGATTGCGCAACGCGGCATCGAGATCCGCTGCGGTCCAAGCGTCAGGATGACCAGGGCCAATGTCTGGCGAGTTGATCAAGCTGTTGATCGTGGCATTGGCGCCCAACCCAGAGCGCAATTCACTCTGCACCGCTTGGGCAGAATCCCACAGAAAATCATAACCAGTCACCAGCGCGGATTCTGGATGAACGACGCCGTCAGCGGTCGCCAGATAAGCATTCAGCACGGTGAGCATCTCGGATGGCGTTTCGACCAGGCGGCCAATCGCCAATTCCGGGATGGGCAAGGCCGAAAGCCCGTGGCCCAACTCGACGCGCGCGCCATAGCGTTCTTGGCTCAACACATAGCCCAACCGCAGACTGGCTTGTGAGGTGGTGCCATCTAACACGGGGGGAATGTAATTTTGCTCGTTGGCCAACATTGCACCATCGGGATGGCGGAAGAAGGGGAGCACATCGTCGTTGCCTACGAGTACGAGGTATTCCAAATTTGGGTTGAGTTCCCACCAAGCATCGATGATCTGCTCGATGGAATCGGCAACCATATTTTTGGCATAGGGGCAATCCACATAGAAATCCGCTTGTTCATTCGCGTCACGCACGCGGGTATCGGTGCCAACATCAAGGATCTTACCTGAGACTTCGGGGCGCGCAGCAAGATCAGCCAAGCGGGTTTGTAAAGCCTCGATCTCTACCTGAGTGCCGGTGAGCCGATCAAAATCGGCCAGGATCAGCGTATGAAAATCGCCGGCATCAGGTGTCAGGCTGGCCCCAGGCAGGATTGGTTCTACTTCGCTACAAGCACCGGTATAATAGGAGACGTAGAAATAAAACGGCTCGGCGCGACTAAAAGCCCCATTACGCCCACTAATGCGTACATAAAAATCACCAGGTTGATTCCAAGTATTAAACACGATACCTTCGCTGGCCTGCCCAGGAAAGGCCGATACGGCGATCAGCGCACTTTGCTGGACACTAGAGAACGCTTCGGGGGAGAACGCATCAGGTGAAAAGGCATCAGGTGAAAAGGCATCCGGTGAAAAGGCATCAGGTGAAAAGGCGTCCGGCGAGAACGCATCTGGCGAAAAGGCGTCCGGCGAAAACGCATCCGGGGAAAAGGCATCCGGCGCAAATTCAGCAGTCAAGCGCTGTAGAGCATCCGCGGTTAAAGTCGGGCTTGCCGTCCTCCGCTGATAAAACTTCTCTAAATCCCCAAAGACAGCAAGATTATAATCGGTGGGGAGGTTGTCCAGTGAGAGAAAGGCTCTGGTATTCGCTGGCAATGAAAATTTATACCACCGTGAGCGGCCCTGGTAATCGATATAGTGAGTAGCATCCGCATAATTGTTGCCTTCTCCAATCACGAAGGGCAGATACTCAGCCTGAGGCCAGGAGGTATTGGGTGGACCGATGGCGGTGCATGAAAGCGCCGGAGATACTTGTTCAGTGCTCGTATTGAAGGCTGTGGCAGTCAAAAACGGATCATTATATGACATCCCCACAGGCAACTCTTCAATATGAAAGTAGGCCGTGCCACTTGGGCCTATTGTAACCTCATAGGTCTCCCCTATCCACCATGCTTCTTCAATAGGGCCGTTTTCATCACAAGTCTGGACCAAACCAAAATTCACTCGGTAGGTGACATTAGGCTGACCAGTGAGCCGCCCCCGAACGTCTAGTTGGGACAAATTATCTCCTGGATCAGCGTGAAGAATCAACGGAGTTTCATAAAAGGGATCGTCCCCGCTGGGTTGGGCAAGCGGTATATTATTGGGCGCGGCCCAAAGCTGATGCACCCCATATTGGCTTATGATCAGCCCGGCGAGCAAGCCAAATAACAAACGCAACCAATCAGCAT
>CAZMRA010000107.1:0-15191 GCA_964568485.1 uncultured Caldilineaceae bacterium
CCCACCACCTGGCAACTCGAACAAGTTGTCGGTGGAGTGGTGGTGTTGCTGCGCGTGGACCGGAGCAGCGAGTTGCATAAATTGTGGGATGGCCGGGTATTGGTGCGCAAAGGGGCCGAGAACCGCCCCGCCGAGCAGAACGAAATCAATCAATTGGTTTTTAGTCGCTCAGATAACGACTTTGAAACCCAACCAGTGCCCGGTGCCAGTCGCGAGGATTTGGATGACGGGGTGATCAGCGATTATATGGAGCGCCGTCAGGTGCGTAGCCCGCGCTCCAGCGTTTTGCCCACCGACCGCCTCCTGCAGCAGATCGGGGCGCTGACTGAGACCAAACAACCGACTGTGAGTGGCTTGTTGCTCTTTGGCAAGGAACCACAATTCTTCATGCCACAGAGCAGGGCCACGTTTGTTAAATTTGCGGATACTACCCCGCGTGGGCCAGCCGGCAGCTTTGGGTATGGTCGCCGCGAAGAGTTTATTGGCCCTTTGCCAACCATCATCGACCGGGCATGGCGGGTCATCTGGGAAGAGATGGACAAACGGGCCGTTGTACGCGGCTTGCAACGCCAAGAAGAGACCGAATACCCCACAGCACCGGTGCGTGAAGCGCTCGTCAACGCGGTAGCCCATCGCGATTACCGGCTGACCGGGCGGGGCATCGAGATCCGCATGTACACCGATCGTCTCGAGATCACCAGCCCCGGCGGCTTACCCGCACACATCACCTTAGACAACATCGTGGAAGAGCATTACAGCCGTAATCCGCGGCTGGTAAATGGCCTCTATCAATGGGGGTATATCGAAGAATTGGGCTTGGGCGTCGATCGCATGATCGAAGATATGGTGGCAGCGGGCCACCCCCCACCCAAATTTGAAGCCACCACCTACCGCTTCACCGTGACGCTCTACAACAAAAAAGAGCCTAGCAAGGCCATGCCCCAGTGGGAAGGCAACATGAACGAGCGGCAGATGAAAGCGCTGGAGTTCTTAGAACGCAATGGCGCCATCACCAACCGCGATTATCGCGAACTCTGCCCTCATGTTGGCCCCGAAACCCTGCGGCTAGACTTGGCTGATCTGGTGGACAAAGGGGTAATTCTTAAGATCGGTGACAAACGGGGGACACGTTATATTCTCAAATAACGGGCAATCGAAGCTCAACTTTGGGAAAACGTGGATCCGGTAACGAATCCCAATTGGGATACTTGGGATTATTTGGGATATATAACCAAAATTCTTGGAATAATTTGGGATACTTGGAATTCCTATTTGGGATACCCCATTTTCTTGCTCCAAGTTTGCGTTTGCCTAGGCGTAGCTTTGGCGAATTCTTGTCCCCCTCTGGCGCCAGTGCTATAATGAGCGAGTCTGGGCATTTATAGATCGGCTATCGATGTGCTGTTATCGCCCGACGGCCAGTGAACAAGCGCTGACTGGGTGGGACACCATCATCTGCCCCCGAATTCAACAAAGGTCAGTAGCTTATGAGTGAATCTACGCACAAAGGCAACGAGCAGTTCGCGTTGAAGCCTGAAAGTACCGCCACCGCTGATTACGCACTGGCAACGGATGAGGGAAACAGCGAGCCTACGGAGGAAAGCAACCAGCCACCAGTCGCCTGGCTACTGCTACGCGAACTAGTAGAAACGATTGTGCTTTCGCTGGTGATCTTTCTGCTGATCCGCATGGTGGTACAGAATTATCGCATTGAAAGCCATTCGATGCAGCCCAATTTTGCCGAAGGCCAATTTATTCTCGTTAACAAATTAGCCTATCGGTTTGGTCAACCCGAACGTGGTCAAGTGGTGGTCTTCCACAACCCGCAAAACACCAACGAAGATTACATCAAGCGGATCATTGGGCTACCGGGCGACATCGTGAGCATGCAAGGCGAAACGGTCTACATCAATGGCGAGCCGCTGCCCCAGCCCTATCAGACAGAACCGCTACCTCCTGGCTATCAATTTGGGCCACTCGAAGTCCCCCCAAATAGCATCTTTGTGATGGGTGATAACCGCCCAAACTCACGCGATAGCCGCTATCCTGAGGTAGGTCCCATTTCCGAAGATCTCATTGTCGGGCAAGCTTGGTTTCGAGTTTGGCCTTTTGATGTTTTTGGTGCTGTCCAACACTACGATCTTTCCCCCGGTGCAGCTTCACCTTAAAGCGAGACTAACCCATGCCGACCATCGCCGAACTCGCTAATTTGATCGAGGCAACGCTGCGTGAAGTGCCGCAACGTGCCCTTTATACACCCACGCTGGACGCGCAGTCACTCTCTGCAGCGGAGCTAGCTGGTCTGATCGATCATACTCTGCTCAAGCCCGAGGCCACGGCTGAGCAGATTCGCCAGTTGTGCAGTGAAGCCAGCCAATTTGGTTTTGCCAGCGTTTGCATCAATGCAGGCTGGGTGTCGCTGGCAGCCGAGCTACTAGCGGATAGCACTAGCAAAGTATGCACAGTGATCGGCTTTCCCCTTGGCGCAACGTTGACGCGAGTCAAAGCCTTTGAGACGTCAGCGGCCATCGAACAGGGTGCGCAAGAGGTCGATATGGTGCTGGCAGTGGGCCGCTTGAAAAGCGGCGACTGGTTGGAAGTCTATACCGATATTGCCACAGTGACTGAAGTTGCGCATGCAGCAGGTGTGATTGTCAAGGTGATCATCGAAACCGCGCTGCTCAGTGAGGATGAAAAAGTTGCGGCCTGTGTGCTGGCCCAACAGGCTGGTGCCGATTTCGTCAAGACCTCGACCGGGTTTAATGGTGGGGGTGCCACCGTAGCCGACATCCAATTGATGCGCAAAGTGGTCGGTGATCAACTTGGCGTAAAAGCTTCAGGGGGCGTGCGGACCACCGAAGAAGCTCGAGCAATGGTTGCGGCAGGAGCCACGCGCATTGGCGCGAGCGCCGGTGTACGCATTGTCCAAGCCCTCCCTGCCACACCGGCAGCCGAGGCGCAGAAGGATCGCTATTGATGGTTGGAAATGGTAGGTTGCAAGATTTTGCTCTTTTGCTCGGCCATGCTTGGCGCTGTCACCGTTGTCGTGAAGCTTTATTAGCACAACCTGAACTCTATTCGGTTGGCTACAAACTGGATCAAACCCAGCGCGATTGTCTCAAGAATCTCAACGATGAGTCTTTTCTTACAGTCATGGGGTTGGCTGAAATTACTGGCTTAAGCACCACTACCCTCTATGAAGCAATTGACCACCCACGCGCACGGCTGCGTCACCTCGACGGCCAGCGTTATGATTTTCGCGCCACGCGCCGCTAGACCTTCGCGCCTGGCTTTTTACCCATACACATATGAAACAAATTATTCCGGGATTGTGGGAATTTGATGAAATCGGCGAGGCTGTCCACGCCTATCTCTGGGAGTGGGATGGCGGCCTCACCTTGATCGACACTGGCCATCCACAGGATGCGCCCAAAATCATCGAAGCTTTGCGGAAACGTGGCTATGCCCTGCACAATGTGCGACGCATCATCGCCACCCATGTAGACCCCGATCATACCGGGGGATTGGCCGCCTTAAAGCAGATCACTGGGGCAAAAATTGCCTGTCACGCCACTGAAAAAACAGTGATGGAGCAGCCGTGGAAACGTAAGTGGGGTGCTTGGTACACAGCACCAGTCTTTCTCATGGCTTCGCTTTTACCCGCATTTCGCCAACGTCCGGTCTCGCCCAACGAGCTCTTGGTCGATGGGCAGGAGTTACCCGAAGGGTTCACGGTGATCCACACGCCGGGCCATACGCCGGGCCATATCTCCCTACTGCACCGCGAACGTCGGCTGTTGATTGCAGGGGATGCGCTGGTCAATCAACGCAATAACTTACGTGCGAATGAAAGCCCCTTTACAGCCGATCGCTATAATGCCCGTCGCAGTTTGTGGAAATTGGCGAAAAAATATGGCGACGAGATCGACGTCGTGGTCTTCGGCCATGGTCCACCTTTGCTCCAAAATGGGGGTAAGCGGATCAAAGGGTTGGCAAGCCGCGTCTTCTCAACTGATATTTGATCCGGAAAGCACACCCCAAGTTATCGCAAGTTGCTGCGACTTGCAGCTTCCCACTATTCACACGCATCTGAACAAGTAAATTCATCAACACGAGGGCCAACAGGGAAATCTGTTGGCCTTGCTTTATGCTGGCGGACCTGCGGTGCCAAGGGCACGAGCCCGCTATCTCCGGTCGTCTTCCCAACGACATTCAAAAAGACACTCGAAAAGACGTTCTCTTAACGATGTGGGCGAGATTTGTGACGATTAGATGACGGTCACCCGCTATGCTGGAGTCTAATCGAGGCAATGAAATTTGCCAGGAACACTCACAAGCGATGTCAAATCGCCGATTAGGGGACCAAAATCATGATGGTTAATGCACAGACAATCACCCACTGGATGCAACCGCTAGCCAAGTTGCTCGGCCGCGAACCGCAGGTTTCGGCAGAAGCCGAACAAGTCACCACCAAGCTGGCTGAGTTCCAAACGCGGATGCTAGAGACAACGAGCGTACCGACCGCGCTGATTCAGGTACGGGGCGTGCTGAATCGCCATACCTATCGCGAATTCATCGCCTTGGCAGAAGCTCGCTATCAAGCTGGGACTCGACAGGTGGTGATTGACTTCAATCAGGTGACTGCGCTGGAGCTGTCGGGGTTATTTGCTCTTCACAGCATTGCGCACCTGTATGCTGGCGAAGGCTTGTTGGATCCAGAGCACGGCTGGGCGATTTTGCACCATTTGGCCAACAAGACACTGACTGAAGCGTATCGGTCGATTAAGCTTGTGAGCGCTGCGCCAGTTACGGTGGCCGCCATCGGGAGGACCAGCTTTTCCCACTGCTTTGAAAGATACACAACGCTTGAGGCAGCTCTGGCCGCGCTCGAGCTTGCGCCCACAGAAAAGTCGAGGTGAACGGCTTGCAAGCAAAGGTGGAAGTATACCGGGTTATAGCAAGTTGCTGCTAGCCACGTTGGCAGCGACTTGCACCGGATCCCACGTAAGCGAGTAAGGTGGCGCATAGGAAAGATCCAACCAGCCGACCTGCCGGACGGTCATCCCGGCATGCAGCGCGGTGGCCAAAATATCAATGCGTTTGTTGACGCCATCCCGCCCGATAATTTGCCCCCCCAGCAAACGCCCATCGCGGCGATCGAACACAATTTTCACTTGCAGCTCAGCCACGCCGGGCCAGTAACTCGCGCGATCCCTGTCACGGATGGTGGCCGCGCCGACAAATTCGCCTTGTGCGCCAAAGCGTCCACTGGCCTTGGCCGCGGCCTCAGTCAACCCCGTGCAAGCCACTGTGTAATCAAAGACCTTGATCACGGCGGTACCGACGATGCCAGGGAAGGTTGCATTGCCGCCAGCCATATTCTCCCCGGCCAAGCGCCCGCCTTTGTTCGCCGCCGGGGCCAGCGGGATCCATGCCGCTTTGCCCAAAACCAAATGCTGATGCTCGACACAATCCCCCGCGGCAAAGATGGCTGGATCGCTGGTGCGCATCTGGTCATCCACCCAGATGGCCCCGGTTTCGCCCAGGCGCAGACCGGCCGCTTTCGCCAATTCGCTATTCGGCGCCACACCTGCAGCCACAATGATCAAGTCGGCGGTCAACTGCGTAGTAGGGCCTGTGCCATCGCTGGGCGTGAGCTGCAAGCTAAAATGATCGGCGGTGCGAGTAATGCGCTCGACGCGGGTGGAAAGCAGGAGCGACACCTCGTGGGCGCGCAGCGTCGCTTCGACATCCTCCAACATATCAGGATCGAATGTGGGCAGCAGCTGGGGCAATTGCTCGACCACACTCACCGAGAGCTGCCGAGTTCGCAACGCCTCGACCATT
Source organism: uncultured Caldilineaceae bacterium (assembly GCA_964568485.1). GTDB lineage: Bacteria > Chloroflexota > Anaerolineae > Caldilineales > Caldilineaceae > CFX5. Next base: position 5,848 of record CAZMRA010000107.1, read on the forward strand.
TCCAGGCCAATATAGCCGCCCCCAATCACCACGGCTGATTGGGGCTGGTGCTCGGTCAGATACTGGACAATTTGCTGCGCATCGGCTAAGGAGCGCAAGGTAAAGATCCCGGCCTGATCAATGCCTGGAATGGGCGGTTTGAGCGCGCGGGCACCAGTGGCAATCAGCAAGCGGTGGTAGGGCTGCGTGAATTGCTCCCCTGTGGCATGGCGCAACACTGTCACGTTCTTCGAGGCACGATCAATCGCCAGCACCTCATGGCCAATACGCACATCGATTCCCCGTTTGCGGCGCGCCCGCTCTGGCGTCAAGACAATCAACTGCTGATCCGAAGCCACCGTGCCGGCGATCCAATAAGGCATCCCGCAAGCCGAGTAGCTAATCACCTGACCGCGCTCAAAAACGATCACGTCGGCGTCGGGCAAATCACGTTTGATTTTGCTGGCGGCGCTCATCCCAGCGGCATCACCACCGATAATTACAAATGGTTGGCTCATCATCGTCCCTGTCGACAGGCAAAAACTGGTCTGCCAGCATCGTAACAAGGGGCCCGTAAATGGTCAAGCCAGCAAGCAGCGCATACCAGGGCAAATTACCATCTGCCTCCTTGTGGATTTGACATTCTGCCCATCAGCCTCTATAATGTGTCTTGTAAGCGTTAGGACTCGTGGTGTAGCGGTTAGCATGCGGCCCTGTCAAGGCCGAGGTCGCGGGTTCAAATCCCGTCGAGTCCGCAGAGCTGTAAAGAGAGGCGCCAGAAATCTGGCGCCTCTCTTCGTTTTTGTGATGAGCACCCCAGATTCCCGCCCTCAAAACGCAGCTCAATAATAACTGACCTCCACCATTGACAACCAGGAACACATTCAAAGCAGCACGAGTGAGACACAGCCCAGGAGTCGCTTATTTCAATGATGGCACGGCCAGCTTCTCTAACCTCCGTGACATTGGCTCTGACACCGACATCACAACCAACTTGGCCCTCGGCGATCTCTTCAACCGTCTAATTTTCGCCTTATGGTTCTTAACGTTCGATTGACGCTTGGTTGACAAGCACCGGGGTGATCCGTGACGAACCCTTGACGATAGCACGCTAGAATCCAGTTCAAGCAAATGATTCAGAGGTGCATCAACAAGGAGCCCCCCATGCCGCTCACAACACTGCTCAAATTCTCCATTGTCTTGCTAGTTATGATCGCTTTCTTGGTTATCAATCGAGCGCTTAGTACGCCGAGACTAGACGACCAAGCCATTGCCCAGGCCGTTCAAGCGACGCTCACAGCAATGCCGAATGCGGAACAAACCCCAACCAATAAGCCAAGCGAAAAGGCTCCAGCTTTTCCTGCACAAAAACAGCCCACTGCGAGTGTCATCCGGCCCACCGCCTCGGCGGCATACACCGCCACTGAACAAACGCCAGTCACAGCCCAGCCCAGTGAGGTTGTCGCCTTGGAGCAGGCCGTTATCCAGCTGATCAACGAACGCAGAGAGTTACAAGGTCTAGGGACGCTCGTTTTGGCCGACCAACTGACCCTGGCCGCACGTCGTCATAGCTTGGATATGGCCCGACATAACCTTACACAACACACCGGATCAGACGGTTCGAATGGCGGCCAGCGGATCAGCGATGCCGGTTATCGTTGGACACAATGGGATGAAACCATCGCTTGGGGTGATCTAGACCCGGCGTCAGTGGTCGATTGGTTTTTTAACAGTGAGACCCATCGCGCTGTGCTCCTCTCCCCTGAGGTTACCGATATTGGTGTTGGTTTTGTCAGCGATCGCAACAGCCAGTGGCTGAATTACTGGACGGTCAATGTCGCCAGCAAGTCTGCTCCTTGGGCAGCCCCGGCAGTCACACCCCGGCCTATGCCGATAAGTGCGCCTGCCCAAGCTTTGACCATCAACTATGAACCGGAAAGCGTTGCCAGCGAACCGGTACAGAATAGCTGTCCAACGGTCTCTGACAATCACTATGAGACGATCCCGATGGAAGGGGTGGATCAGAGCCATCCCGATTATCTCCATGCCGACCTCAATTTAGGCCAGCGTGGTCTGATCGTCACAGCGGGGGAGACCGAGTTGATCGACTATGCCGGACCCACCGATCCCGATGCACCACAACTGGCCGGGCTCTTCGCCAATGCAACGCTGCGCCCGTTTAGCACCCTCTACCAGACCTACGATTGGGATTGGGGATGTGGCTCCGATGGCTGTCGGGGTGCTGTGCTGATGCAACCGGCGGTCAGCTTGCTCGGGATGCCAACAACGCCTGGCGAAGCCATCTTCGCGCCCAGCCGCCAGGCCGAGATCTACGGCGGTGGCTATCTCGCAGTGGTGCTCTATGCAGAACCAACCCGCATCACGCTGGCTTATACGCGCGATGGCACGGTCGCGCACGGTTACGCGGTTCATCTGGAACAACTGTGTGTGGATCCGAATCTGCTCGCCGCTTACCGCACAGCCAATCAAGCAGGGCGGAGCCATCTCCCTGCGCTACAAAGCGGTCAGACGCTTGGCACGGCAACAGGAGCGGAATTGATCGTAGCGGTGCGAGATCGCGGCTCCTTCCTTGACCCCCGCTCACGCAAAGACTGGTGGCGTACGACATATGCAACTGCGATGACAACCGACCTGCCGCAGTGATGACCCAGTGCGCCGAAAGATTCGGCGCACTGGATGTGTCATAAGCCCGACCTGTAAGCTACAAAATGAAACAAGAAGTAGCCCGATGACGAGTCAACAAGATTTTCAAGCGCTGCGCGAAATGCCCCCACAGACAAACTTACTCCAGATGCTGCGATGCTCATAGATTGCGCAGTCGATCCACGTTGCCGCCAAGCTGGGGTTGGCTGATTTGTTCAAGGATGGTGCCCACTCCATTGAGGTGCTGATTCAAGCATGCCTCGGCGCTGTACCGGCTGCTGCGCATGTTAGCCAGTGTCGGCATCTTTACAGCCGCTGGTCTATCTGAAGCTGATCCGAGCGCTTTGCATGGACCTACGCTCATGTGGTGCTGAGCAACCGAACAACTGTAACGCGCTTGCGCTGCAGCGAACAGGTCGGGCGGCAAGATGGCCTGCAACTCGGCAAGCAAGCAACTTTGTGGCATGCTCGGGCAGCTCCACTGCACGTGCGGATTGATTTTCGGCCTTCAGAACCAGCGTCATTCCGTAAAGACAGGCACACACTCGATCACGACCGTGTGCCTGTCTTTACGCTCAGGTAATTAGAGAATAATTTCTAGCTTGTCAATAACCGCCTTCTGCCAGGGCAACATTGCCCAGGTTGTTCAGCGCATAATCTGCTCCCCACCGAAGGCCTAGTTCATCAAATATGGCCAGCCTAAGGTGAGAATGTTCCTTGGTCGCCACGTAGTTGCCCAGCTGGCAGAAGAGGTGCCCCAATCGCCAGTGCAAAAAGGCAATTCCTCGTCTGTCATTCACGCTTTGCCGGGCAGCCAACGCAGCTTGGGCTGCTTGTCTGGCTTTGTCATATTCACCCCAATTCGAGATGCACCTGCCCTAACACACTTGGAGTAGCCATGCCGGCAAGTTTAGGGCAATCGCGAACGTGGAATCGCAGAGAAAAAGAACCTATCTGACCATTTGGGCCAAAGTTCTGGCTAATCCAGCCTCCCAATGAGCAAAAGTTGCCTGATTTTAGGTCATCTTTGCCATTAAACCGTATTTTAGGCGCACTTCTTTAAGGTTTGCGATTGTCCTATCTATGACTTTCCCGCTCCTTGTAACCATATTTAGTTTGAGGTAAGGCAGGGAAGGGATGCAGTGTGACGATACACCTGGGTAAAAACAGAATCTGCTTCCACTACGTACTGCTCGACTCCCGTCAAGTCCGCTGAATATAAAAGGGACGCCAGAAATCTGGCGCCCTCTCTTCGTTTTTATGATGACCACCCCAGAGCGCCGCTCTCAAAACACAGATCAATAATAACTAGCTTCTACCATCGGTATCCAGGAACACATCCAAACCAACAAGAGCGAGATACAGCTCAGGAGCAGGACAGTCTGCGCCAGCTGGCGGTCAGCCGGATGGGGTTTGTTTTTATACATGAAAAACAAGATGACGCCGACAAGCGGGATAAAAAATGATGCCACATAAAAGATGGCCTTCCGGATGGGCGTGACTTTCGGGGCATCAGCAATCTCTTGAGCGGCGGTTGCTGCTGATGCTGGCTCTGCAGTTGGTGTTGGGCTCGCGGCTGGAGTAGCATCACCGGCAAGCAACACTTCCGCCTGGTACGTTCTTGACTGTTGGGGGACTGCCGGTGAGTCCGAGACGGTGGCCTCATGCGACTGTTCACCGTTGGGATTCAAGTTTAACAATTCACCTTTGGTGGGCAACGCAGCAGCATTCCCTTCGACCACCTTCGTTTCTAACACCGCATTCCCCAAATACTGCCGTTCCTCGTCATAGACCTCTACACTCACACGGAAGCTGCCCGGCTGTTTTGGGTGTAACAGAAAACGGACTAGCTGGGAATCTTGATCGGGTGGCACCAGCAAATTCTGCCGAGTAGCCCCAAGCACCTCAAACTCGGTGGCCACCACCCGAAGTTCGAGATTGCCGTCGCCTAGCTGGCTAGTTTCCTGTTCTTTGGGGAATTTTAGCGCGATTAAATCATCATCGTGCTCGATATCCTCAGCTTTGATATCCGGAGGAAAGGCCGCGGGCGCAAGCGGCAGAGAGGTCGGCGAGGCGACCTTCACCAGTAATTCAATGGGGGCATCAAGCGCAACAACGCTTGGGAGCACCGCTTCCAGGCGGTGGGTTTGGGTAACTTTGGCGGTATGATCAGATTCTTTCGCTTGCGTAAAATCGAACAAATTGCCATCCGGTGAACGCATATAGAGCACAGGTGTGCCCCATTCGATGTCGTTGCCACGCGTAAAGAGTGCCACACGTGCCTCGGTCAAGGCCGTGTCCACCGGGTAGCCGTCGGCCAGCGCGGCGTAAAACTCATGGGCCAGGGTAATGGCGGCGTCATCCGAGATCTCGAATTGCATGGCGATCACCGCGGGGATATTCTGGCGCACCAGTTGCTGGGCGACCCCAGCGAACGGATCTCCAGTGGCGGTGCGTGCTCCCTCACAGGCATTGAGCAACGCCAGGCGTAGCGTGCGGTGGTTGTGGAGGATCGCCCCCAGATGATTGCCACTTACTGGTCGGCTCAGGCCATTTTCATCCTCAAGCAGAAGTACGCCGTCTTGGGTTTGCGCATCAAAGCCACCATGACCGATGAAGTGGAAGATATGGTAGCGCTCGCGGCGCAATTGCTGTTGCAACGCAGAGAGTGAAGCCGTTGGCAAACGCGTCACGGTGACGAGCCCGCGGGTTTCCAGATCGGCCAGGGCGCCCTGCATCTTGTCCCACTCCGCATCCACGTCCAGGGCCGGGTGATCGCGCGGACTGGAGATCATGACCAACACGCGTAAAGGCGCCTGCACCGCCAACGGGGCGGTTGTCTGCGGTAGATCCAAATAGCGTATGAGCGGCGTGGCACTCGAATGGCAAAGAAAACGGCCAAATCCCGTATCGTAAAGATATTCCCAAGGCAGATCAACCAGATTGGGCGCATTGGAGAGGCGTAACCGGATGCGCAAGCCTCGCTCTTGTTGGTTGGATAGATCCAGGCTGCGCAGCAGGCAGGACTGGAGTTGACCTTGAAAGACAGCGCCATAAAGTTTGCTGCCAAACTCCCGTGCGTTCTTCATCTCTGACGAACCGCTCCAGCGCAGGCCGCGCCGTGTTCGGCCAACCCGCAACAAGAAGTTTTCTAGTTCGATCCCCGAAAACGGAAGGGTAAACTCAGTGCTGGCCTGGCCCGCCGGTGAATTGAGCACCCGCGCCCGATAGGTCCCTGCGGACGCATCCACCGGCTCGATCAATAGATCAAAATCTGCGTATTGCATAACAGACATGGGAACCTCCGCTCGGTAATGCAGACAGCTTTGTTCTCAATGGAGGGGAGAGAAGGCTCAGCGGCCATACACCAACTGCTGAAGCCTATCTCTTTGCAACGTAGACGGCGCTTCGCTCTAGGCTTCCTTAATGAGTGGATTGGTTGCTTGCACGCTCGCCGTTGGTGCGTCTGCGTCACGTGGGGTGGACACTCGCTGCTTCCCCCGGCGCCACAATTGGCTGAGCCAGACGATGGCCGGGTGGGAGGGGGAGGCAGGTCGGAGTTTCACCAACTGCTGGTGTTCGCCTTCGGCCAAGAGACGTTGATGCTGATCTTGAGCTAACATTTCTAGTTGGTAAGAAGATAAGGGCAACATGGTGTCTCCTTTTTATTGATCCAGATTGAAGTACGCTCGTGGCTGTTTCGTTCGTTCTGTACTTGAGGATACAGGGTGAGCGCCCACCCAGCGCCCAGGAGACAGGCCAATATCGTCCAGCCAACGTCCAGAATTAAAAAGTGGCACCTCCTAGCCACGGCACAGCGTACAAGCAGGCAGATTTCGCTTCCTCACTCGAGCGCGTATAATGGGGCTATTCCACGCGTTTCAAGCAATTCACCCGCAGTCTTGTCTTACCGCCTAGTCCAATAGCCTGTTTTTATTGCCCCTCTGGACGTTCTCAGGACGTTTGTATGGCATCGTGGGGTCAGCCTTATTTCATCTTCAACTCCAAACCCCAAGGGGGGAACCATGCGCAGCCTACATTGCTACCATCTCAAGAGATCTCCTCAAACGTACTGGATTACCCTCAGACTTGCCACAAAGGTTGCTAGAGCCACATCCGATTTAGGGCATGTTCATCGCCGGTGGGTCGGCGTTCCCCAGTCGCATCAACCCGAGCCGGGGTTCACTTGGCGGAGGAATGCGGGGGCACTGCTGTTGCAGATCTACTTAACACTGAGCCTATTGCTCGCTGGCTGGCCCCAGCCTGGGATGGCAGCTGAGCTCAATTTTGCGGAGCGGCGCAAATTTGGCCCGGAAGAGGACGACCTCCTGATCGTCATCCCTGCCGATATGGACGGCGATGGCGACCTGGATCTGGTTACCGGTACGGGTGACGAGTTGAATCGGACCCGACCGGGCACCATCTATCTCAATGATGGTGTCGGCAACTTCCCGACGAGCCGGGCTTTTGGCCCCGAGACAACGGTCTTCGAGAGCCTAGCCGTGGGCGATCTAGATGGGGATGGCGATCTAGATCTCATTACCGTCGATCGGGAAAATCAGCATGTCATCTACCTGAATGATGGAAATGCCGATTTTGACTGGCCAGGCAGTGCGCGGCCATTCGGTCCGGCCAGTAGTGGAACGTTCAGTTTGGCGGTAGGTGATGTGGATGGCGATGGCGATCTGGACATTATCACCGGGGGCGAGGAAGGCAGTTTCCTCTACCGGAATGATGGCGTGGGCAACTTCGCTACTGGTGTTAAGCTTGGCTTCCACGGGATCGTAGCCTTGGCCGATCTGGATGGCGACGGCGATCTGGATCTCATCCAAGGCGGTGCTCTAGAAAGCAACGAACAGAGCGCCATCTATTTCAACAATGGCACAGGGAACTTTACGAAGAGTAACAGCCGCACTTTTGGCGAGCTCAACACGGTACTGACCAGCCTTACGATCGGCGATGTCAATGGGGATGGGGATCTGGATTTGGTCACCATCACAGCGGATAATATTTGGGCTAGCTCGACTCAAACCATCCTCCATTTAAACGATGGCACAGGGAACTTGAGCGCCAACGTTCTGATCACCACAGGGCATGTTGTAGCCCTCGGCGATATCGATGGAGACGATGATCTGGACATCGTTGTCGGAGGATGGTCCCCTACCACCGAACGCAATACGATTTTCTTGAATGATGGCTCCGCCAGTTTTTCAGCTGGTCCAGATTTTGGGGTTGGCGTCGAAAACGAGCCAGCGAGTGCGATTGCCCTGGCTGATATCGATGGCAACGGCACTTTGGATATCATCCTGGGAAATGGCTGGGGACAAAGCGCAGTCTATCAGAACCAGCCCCCCAGTGGCTTTTCTGCCGGTGAAGCGTTTGGTCCAGAGGATAGGTTTGTCAAGAGCGTGGCCGTAGGCGATCTGGACGGTGACGGCGATCTGGACATTGTGACAATTCAGCCAGACGATTCGCCAGAAGTGATGACGCAGCCTGTGATCCAGTTCAATCATGGAAAGGGCCGCTTCTCTACGACACAGAAACTCAAGCCCAACGCTCCCTCTAGTCAATTAATCGTGGGGGATGTAGACGGTGATGGGGATCTGGATCTAGTTGACAATGGGGCTGTCTATCTAAATTCTGGTGCGGGCAATTTTCCAGAAGTGGGCAGCCCGACGATAGGCGTTTGCGATCTGGATGTCGCCATCGGGGATCTGGATAACGATGGTGACTTGGACATTGTCTGTGCCAATGGTAAGGATGGCGCGGTCATCTACCTTAATAATGGTGCAGGCAACTTTCTTTGGCTCGGTAGTACCCGTGCTTTAGGCAAGGATACTTCCTACACCACCAGTGTGGCGTTAGGAGATATGAATGGCGATGGTGTTCTGGATATTATCGTTGGCAACAGCTACTTCGATAGCGCTAGAGCGACAGATACAGCGCAAAATTTCGTCTACCTTAACGATGGTGCAGGCAACTTCCCCACCAGCCACCCCTTTGGCACCGGCAGCGATGCAACATCCAGCGTTGCTGTTGGCGATCTGAATGGTGATGGCACCTTGGACATCGTCAGTGGCAGCGCTCCGGGCCAGAATGTCGTTTATTTCAATGATGGCACAGCCCACTTCCCCAGCCATCGTGACATTGGCACCGGCAGCGACACCACGTTCGACGTAACCATTGCCGATATGGACGGAGACGGCGATCTGGACATTATCGTTGGCAATGGCTGGTATATGTCGAGTTTGATTTATTGGAATGATGGTGCGGGAAATTTCCCCACCGCCAGCAGTTTTGGCGAGTATCCGGTGGGGAGTATGGCAATCGGTGATATCGATAATGATGGCGATCTGGACATTCTGGCGACGAACCATAATAAAGCTTGGTTCAGCACACCCGATCAGATCTATGTGAACGAGATCCGCACTGCAGCGAAGCGCAGCGCGCAACCCGCCGAATTGGTCGTCACTCGCCCGGGGACGACCGGCAATGCCAACTTCTTCTCGACCTCAATCATCCTGGAAAGCCCCACCATTCCCGTTACCTACACGCTCTTTGCCCCAGCAGGACAGCACATCGGGCGGGTGGAAGCCAGCTATTCGCTCAACGGCGGGGGTAACTGGTTGCCCGCAGTCCCCGCGCCGGGGACGGTGACCCAACATCTGCGTACCGGCCGCGTATTGCAACGCGCTCACTTG
>CAZMRA010000108.1:0-15086 GCA_964568485.1 uncultured Caldilineaceae bacterium
TCAGCGGCACTTTTTCGCTGGCGGCTACGGGCGGCTTGGAATGCTGGGATCCACTCACCGGTGACATGCAGCCTTGGCCGGGAACGATTGTCGCTGGCCGGACGCAAACGCACTTGCGGCTAATGCGCCGCCAAAGCTTGCTGCTGGTGTTGGATCCGCAGGCGGAGCCGAATGCTGATCTGGCGGGCAAGGTGCTGCAGACGCTGACTGGCCCGTGGCAAAGTTTTGATGAAGCGGGGCACCAACTCGAGCTGCCGTGCCCGGGGGATTGGGCACAAGTGCGGGCTTGGGAAACCTTTGCCGGGCGGGTGCGTTTCCAAACCACGTTTGTGCTGTCTGAAGCGGAAGTGCAGTCCGCTGCATTTTTAGCGTTGGGAGCGGTTGGCGATATCGCTGAAGTTTGGCTCAACGGCCAGGCACTTGGCGTGCGCTTCTGGTCGCCCTATGTATGGGAACTCAGTACGGCTTGCCAAAGGGGCGAAAATCAGCTGACAATTGACGTGACCAATAGCATTGCCAATCGGCTGGAAGGATTACAACGCCCGTCAGGCATCTTGGGGCCGGTGCGCATCTTGGCTGCGCTGGCATAATTGCTGAGCCTGGCTACGTTGATATCGCAAAGGGAGCATACAGTGCAGATTTTGGTTTGTTGTGACGACAAATGGCATCCCGCGGAAATTCCGCGCACAGGCTTAGCCCCACTCGCCGAGCAAGGCTTTGTCTTCGACTGGCTCGAAGATGGTGCGACTTGGCCCACGGTGGATCTCACCAAGTACGCCGCGATCATCTTGGTCAAGGCCAATAATATTTCGCCTAGTGATACAACGCCATGGATGACCGAAGCGGTGCAAGCTGATTTGTGGCGATATGTGCAGACAGGTAAAGGATTGCTGGCGTTGCATTCGGGAACGGCTGGCTACAAAGAGGCCACGCAGTTGCGGGCACTCCTTGGTGGGGTTTTTCTCAACCATCCTGCCCAATGTCTGGTGACGATGGAGCCAAGCGCCCATCCGTTGACGAGTGGGGTCGAGCCCTTCACGGAGAAGGATGAACATTATTTTATGGCGGTGGATGATCCCGCCGTCGACATCTTTCTGCATAGCCGCTCCGAACATGGCGTGCAACCGGCTGGCTGGCGACGTCGGGAAGGGGCCGGGCGCGTTTGTGTGTTGACGCCGGGACATAATTTGCCCGTCTGGCTACAACCTGCGTATCAGCGTTTGTTGCTCAATACGTTGCAATGGTGTGTGGATGGCGCATAAGTCGCACCGGGCCCTTGCTTCATGTGCTATGTGTCCGGCCTGGTTGATTTTTTAGGCCGGGATCTATTGTTGAGCCTCTTGACTTCCTCTATTCTGTAGACATCATTCGTTGCCTATAGAGAGGAACGTATCATGGCAAATCAACGAAATCAGCAAACGAAGCGAAAGTCTGGTTTAGAGGACGAGACACAAGAGTGGGAATCCGCACCGATCGACGAGTTCAGTCTGGAAGAGCTAGAGGAACAAATCTCAGAGCAGCGTCGTGCCTATGAGCTGGACGAAGATGGACCTGTCGATACGCAACATAGTGATGGCTCCGCTTATGACGGTTATATTGCGCAACAGCAGGGATTGGTCTATACGCCACCGGATGATCCGCCGATTTTGCCCAGCGATGATCTCCAGGGCGCTGAGATTGCCTCTGGTTTTGGCCGTGCCATGGAGGAAGCTGATAGCCTGCTGTCGGAAGATTTTCCCGAGCGGTTTGCCGAGCGTGATGAACATCTGGCCGAGCAGATTCGCACAGCATTGCGGATCAATGGCGAAACCAGCCAGCATGACGCCATCGAGGTTGAAGTAGCAGAAGGAATCGTCTATCTGAAAGGCGATGTGGAAACCCTTGATGACGTGGATGTAATCCTGACAGTGGTGCGCGATGTACCTGGCGTGGTGGATATTGAAGAAGAATTACGTGTGGAGCTTATCTAAAGTTTAGGCCGTAGTTGTAAACAGCTCGTCCGCCACCAGTTGCTCAATGCGGACGACTATGAGGCAAGATGATGCTAGCTCGTGTGCCAAGGCCTGGCTCAGAGTGAAAATCGAGCTGGCCCCCAAAGAGTTGCAAGCGCTCCCGGGCCTGCCAGAGGCCAAAACCGCTCCGAGTTTTATTTGGATCTAGCTGATCGCTGGAGTGACTCCCCACCCCTTTATCTTCGACCAAAATGTGAATAGTCTCTTTGTCGCCGGTTGCAGTAAGGCGGGCCTCAGTGACGCCCGCATGTTTGACAATGTTAAAAACCAATTCGCGCACGAGCTGAAAGGCTACCAAGCGCAGATCATCATCAACTGGCTCACACTTCTCATCTACGGCCAAATGCAGTTTCAGCCCATGCAATTCACTCATGGTGGCCGCTAACCAACGAAGTAGGCCGCGCAGCCCCTCGCTAGGCAATACCGGTGGGCTCAATTCCACGGCCAAGGAACGCGTGGTTTGGATGGCCTGGTTGACCAGCTCGGTGATTGCGTGCAATTGCTCATTGGGAGGGCCTTGGCCAGTGGCTAATAGCTCCGTTTTGAGCAGATGTGCTCGCATTTGCACGCCATACAATAATTGTTGCAGATCATCATGAAGGATTTGTGCAACACGATGCCGCTCTTGCTGTTCGGCCAGGGTAAGCGCTGACGCGAGTTGGAGGATCTGACTATTTTTTTGAGCCAAGCCTGCTGCTTGTTCGTTCAGCCGATTTTGTTGATCAGCCAAACGTCGCTGCAGGGCAACTCGCTCAACCGCATGAGTAATAGCATGGATCAAGCGTACCATGGTGAGCGAATGTTTGACGAGATAATCTTGCGCTCCCTGGTGCAATGCCTGTACCAGCAGATCGGGGCTTTCAAGATTGGTCAAGATTACAACGGGGAGATTCGCAGCTTGCATGGTAGCCAGCAACGAAGGCGCATCGCTATCGGGTAGGCGATAGTCGAGCAGCGCGCAATCGAAGGTGGTAGTTTCCAGCGCAGCAATAGCCTCTGCCCCACTTGCTGCGTCTGTGATCAAGTACGTGGAGCCGATAAGACGATGGATCTTTTCGCGATCAATATCGTCATCTTCCACAAGAAGAAGATGGAATGGCCTTGTACTCATAACGACCAACCGGGCTACGGATAAATAATGCTCCTCGACGATGGGCGCAACGTTAATAGGCTGGCTCTACATCAGAACGTGAGCGGCGGAAATTCAATGGTTTGCCAATAAATGTGCAGAATCTCAGTTAACCGTTGAAAGTCGTCACCCAGCTGAGATTTGACCAGATAGCCAGCAACTTGGTGGTTATAGGCGGCTATTTTGTCCTCATCGCGGTTCGATGTGGTGAGAACAAAAATGATGCTGCGTTTCAGGTGTGCATCTCGCCGGATTTCCTGCAGAAATTCGATGCCGCTCATGCGTGGCATGTTGAGATCGAGCAGAATCATGTAAGGGTTGGCGCGCCAGTGGGTTTGATGGCGCAAGATACCCAATGCTTCAATGCCGTCTTGCGCAACTGTGATCGGATTTGGTAGCGCATGCTTTTGAAACGAACGTATTACAGCTTCTGCTTCGATCTCGTCATCTTCGACTAGTAAAATGTTGACCTGTCTGCCAGGCATAAAATCCCTCGTTATCCAAACTTATTGTTGAAGCTGATAGTAAAACTCGTGATCATTCTAGGAATGGTAGAGGGAATAATCAGGCTTGCAATCATCAGGCTCATGCCACAAAGCTGATGATCGCACGGCCGCGCGAATGCAATCGCGTCGGACAGGAAATAACCTGTACTTTCCTGTCGCTTCCAGAATGTTGATAAACTGACGCAGACAATCTAGATAAAAGTCAAACACAAAGAAACTGCTAAGGATACTGGCTAGCAGCCATCATTGATTGTGCAGATTTTGATTGGCTGTTAAACCAGTTGACCTCAAGGTGCCGGCTGCGTCGCTGGTAAGTGTTGAACTGTCTTGAACACAATAAGTTGTTCGCCAGGCTCCTTTTGCGGTTTATTGTATTGTGAACGTTTGTAGATAAATTGTCAACATGGTGATCAAGGCCGTAGGTGAAGCGCGGCTTAAGCGATAGTAAGCTGATGCTTAGCCGTTTGTAACTAACCGGAAAACACTTTACAAAACAACCGAAATTCTCCCGCGGAGCAAGAGCGGCCTGACCCCACTGGGTTGAACGGCGGCAAGCGAGGTGGTTAAGGGTGTTTGCCGTTCGAATCCTCGTAAGTCACTTCATAGCGAAGTTCTGCCATCCCTACACCAAGATATTGGGCAGAGACCAAGCGTAAAGTTGGACTCAACACTCGCCGCGGGAAGAGCGGCTTGCCGGTGCCAAGGGTTGCCGAACCCACCTGGATAATGAGCTCGTCTAATAGGCCTGCATCATAGAATTGTCCGGCAAGATCACCACCCCCGACAATCCAGAGGTTCTTATCGGCAGCAGCACGGATCTCGTTGTAGATAGGGCGTACATCGCCCTGTACGAATCGAATATCTGCCCCTGGAGCGCTGGGGAGGGTACGCCGGGTGAATACCCAGGTTGGAGATGTGTAAGGCCACGGTGAGCCTGTTTCGGCCATTACTTGCTCGCTATTGCGCAGTATCCATTCGTACGTGGCCGAGCCCATTGCCAGTGCGCCCACCTCCGCAATAAAAGCTGGATAACTGGAGTTGTTCAAGTCGCCGAGTGGAAAGAGCCATTCGAGGGAATCATCTTCGGTGGCAATGAAGCCATCAAGGCTGGTTGCGGTGTAATATTGGGTCTTCATGTTGCTGCCCACCATTGTCGAATTGGTCGGTTGATCGTTCTAAAGAGCGGGGACTTTGACCTAATAAGATGCAACAGTTTGTTCAAAAATGCAACTGGGAAGCTGCAAATGGCCTCAAGTTGCGGATCGTTCTAAGCTTGATTCTCTTCGCCGATTTTGGTATCAGCATCGCATGGAAAACAGAACGGATGCGACTTTGTCGCATCCGTTCGAAAAGTAAGGAAGTGTATGGTATGTATGGTTGACTATTTTTCGTCGGCGATAAACCGGTAGATCACGGCACCGAGCACACCACCAATAAGCGGCGCTACCCAGAAGAGCCACAGTTGTGCAAGCGCCCAATCCCCGACAAATAAGGCGACACCGGTGCTGCGGGCAGGATTCACAGAGGTATTGGTCACTGGAATGCTGATCAAGTGGATGAGCGTCAGACACAAGCCAATGGCAATCGGTGCAAACCCTTGTGGCGCTCGTTTGTCAGTGGCCCCGAGGATGACAAAGAGAAAGATCAGCGTCATCACGACTTCGGTGACGAAGGCGGCTGTCAAACTATAGCCACCGGGCGAATGGTCGCCATAGCCATTGGAAGCAAAGCCCGCCGAAAGTTGAAAGCCGGCCTGCCCGCTAGCGATCAGGTATAACACAGCACCAGCCCCAATTGCCCCCAAGACTTGGGCGACGATATAGGGCAGCAGCTCCTTAGTGGGAAAGCGCCCGCCAGCCCACAGCCCAAGCGAGACTGCTGGATTTAGATGGCACCCGGAGATATGACCAATCGCAAAAGCCATCGTCAGCACAGTCAAACCGAAGGCCAGCGAGACACCGAGCAGGCCGATCCCTACGTCTGGGAATGCAGCAGCTAAGACTGCGCTCCCGCATCCTCCCAGCACTAGCCAGAAGGTCCCAATAAATTCTGCACCATACTTTTTCATATAGAGCTTTTCTCCTAGGATGGTTAAATTAAGTGCGTAACAGGTACTAACAACGTTTTATAATGATTGCCTGCCAGTATAAGTCGTACGGAAATCTGGAGGGGCGAATGGGGCCAATGTAACATGAGCTTAGCAGAGTGGCAAGGGACAAATGTTTTTTCCCTGTTGCTGCATTTGACGTATCTCGCAGCGGGGGGCGCAACCTAGGAACGCACGTTGAGAATTTAGGGAGTGAGGGAGCGATTGCGCTACAACTTACATGATCTGTTGATTGTTGTCAATCCTTTTTAATTTTGGCTGATGGTCCCAGACCGCCTTGATGACTGCTCTTGAACGCTTCACCAGTCTGAGCATCCATGAATGCCACCTGATTTGTCCACTTCACAGCGGGTATAGACCTTATCTATATCTTGGCATATATCTCAGACGATGTAGGCTTCATATACAACCGCACGCCTCATTCGCTATCATAGACAGTGAATTACATTGTTAACGCAAAAAAGGAGCACAGCGTAGCCGTAACTGCGGAAAACTGAATATCAGAGTTCAAGTAATTAGATCAATTCATGCCATGCCGCGCCGATTGAAATCGCTTGGCCCACCCTGCTACTAGATTATCTAGCTTTTAGAGCAATAAATACATCAATTGTTGCTCACAAGTGGCTTTTTGGGTGGTTGGCTTCTGGGGAAAAGCCGTGTATAATAGCGGCTATTATTATTTCCTCGATTTTGTATGGTTGCACTCCCCGCCTTGCTGCAACCTTGCTGATGTCTTCTACAACTATTGCTCTCAAAATCCCCGGCTAGGCTAGTTGTCGGAACGTAGTCCTCTTGTTCCGCAACCGATTTTGAGAGAGCTTCTACCAGTTTTTCGCAGTACCGAAGGTTCGTCGCGTTTGGTTGACGGAGCGGTTTTGCGTTGCTCGCGCTCATTGGCATGGTGTTGGTAATAGAGGTTGCGTTTTGGTAGGCCCTGAAGGAGCCACTCACTAACGCGCTGTATCAGCCTGCTCAACTGAGTCCACGGTGAAAGCTTATGGGTCAGATCTTCCATCCGAGTACAAATACATTTGCCAAAGTCACGATCTTCGGTGCGGTTGGCTTTATTGCCCTGCTGGCAGGATTGGGCTTTGTCTTGGCGCGCTCTGACTACGCCACCGGAGCGGGTACCTTCCATCCGCAGCCAGTGCAATTTAGCCACGAGCATCATGTGGGTGGGTTGGGGATTGACTGTCGCTATTGCCATGTTTCGGTCGAGCAGTCGAGCTTTGCCGGCATGCCCAGCACCCAAACCTGCATGACTTGCCATTCGCAGGTGTGGAATGATAGCCCGAAGTTGGCGCCCGTGCGCGAGAGCTTTCAGACTGGGAACCCGCTGGCCTGGAATCGTGTGCATGATCTGCCCGATTTTGTCTACTTCAATCATAGCATTCATGTGAACAAGGGCGTCGGCTGCAGCGACTGCCACGGCCAGGTGGATCAAATGCCGTTGATGTGGCAGGCCGAGCCGCTGACCATGGAATGGTGTTTGGATTGCCACCGCGCGCCCGAGCGAGCCCTGCGGCCGGTGGAAGAAGTGTTCAACATGAACTATGAGCGGCCCGCTGATCAAATCGCGTTGGGGAACGAGTTGATCGAGGAATATCACATTCCTACCGAGCGCCTAACTGATTGTTATGTCTGTCATCGCTAGTGAAGCGATGCCCTGCACGCAGCAGCTGGACATTGGATAGAGACTATGGATAACCAGGAATTTTCCATCGGGGAGATCCGCGAACGGCTAGCCCAGCCGCAAAGCAGCAAGCAATTCTGGCGCAGCTTGGAAGAAGTTGCACAGACCGAACAATTTCAGCAGCTGCTAGAGGCCGAGTTACCCCACGAGATGGCTGCTTCGATTATCGAACAAGCTCGCCAACTCAAGCGGGTGGGCGGTTCCTCGCGGCGTGATTTTCTCAAGCTCATGGGCGCGGCGCTGGTGATGACGGGCTTGGCTGGCTGTACACCTCGCCAACCCGGCGAAAAAATTGTCCCCTACGTCACCGCTCCTGAGCACATCATTCCGGGCAAGCCACTGTTTTACGCCACGGCACTGCAGGTGGGGGGCTCCGCAGTGGGGATCTTGGCCGAGAATCATCTGGGCCGCCCCACCAAACTGGAAGGCAATCCGCTACATCCGGCCAGCGTAGGCGGTACCAATGCGCTGGTGCAAGGTGCCATCTACAACCTTTATGACCCCGAGCGCGCCCGCGTCATCACCCGCGGCGGGCAGATCAACACCTGGGAGGCCTTTGTCGCCGAGTTGAATGGTCACTTGGCCGAGCTTGCAGCGAATGAGGGTGCCGGGCTCCACTTGCTGACCGGCACAGTCACCTCGCCCACTATGGCCAGCCAGATCGCCGCGCTGCGTCAACGCTTCCCGCAGAGTGTGTGGCATCAATATGAGCCGGTCAATCAAGACAACGTGCTGGTGGGTACCGAATTGCTCTTTGGCCAAGCGCTCACGCCAGTCTATGACTTCAGTCGCGCCCAGCGCATCTTGGCCTTGGATGCGGATTTTCTCTTTGCCGAACCGGGCAGCATCCGCTATGCCCGCGATTTTATGGATCGGCGGCGGGTCTGGCGCGACAACGAGATGAATCGTCTCTATGTGGTCGAAAGCACGCCAACCATTACCGGAGCGAAGGCCGACCATCGCTTGGCAATGCGCGCCAGCCAGATTGAGCACTTGCTCCGGGCCTTGGCAAATGCCGAAGGGATCGCTTTAGGCGTGGAGGAGGTCGGCACGCTAAGCGACGCCGAAGCGCAGTGGGTGGCGGTGGTGGCCCGTGATTTGGTGGAACACGCCGGAGCCGCTTTGGTGGTGCCTGGTGCCAGTCAGCCGCCTGTCGTCCACGCACTGGCGCATGCGATCAACGAGGCGCTGGGCAATGGCGGGAACACGGTCAACTATGTGGCGCCGAGCATGGTGGAGCCGATGGTGCAGTTGGACTCGCTGCGTTCCTTAGTGGAGGCCATGCGCGAGGGCAGCGTCAATACGCTGGTGATGATTGACTGTAACCCGGTGTTGACCGCACCGGTGGATTTTGGCTTTGCCGAGGCGCTGGCACAAGTGCCCTTCCGGGTCCACTCGAGCTTGCACTTCGACGAGACTTCCGCCCTGTGCCACTGGCACATTCCGTCTTTGCACGAGTTGGAGCGCTGGAGCGATGCCCGGGCCTATGATGGGACCACCACGATTCTGCAGCCATTGATCGCCCCGCTCTTCGAAGGGCGCAGCGTGCATGAACTGTTAGCCTTGCTCGCCGGGAGCACCATGACCGATCCCTACGAGGTGGTGCGGGCCTTCTGGAATGAGCAGTTTGGCGCCGCCACCCCCGAAGAGGGCGATTTGCTGTGGCGCACCGCTTTACATGATGGCGTGGTGCCCGAGGGCGCGGCGGAACCGGTGGCAGTCACCGCCAATCTGGCGAATTTGCCCGCGCCAACGGTGGCTAGTGAAGGCATTGAACTCAACTTCCGCCCCGATCCATCGGTCTGGGATGGCCAATATGCCAACAACATGTGGCTGCAGGAGTTGCCCAAGCACTTGAGCCTCTTAACCTGGGACAATGCGTTGCTGATCAGCCCGGCGCTGGCCGAACGTCTGGGCATTGCCACGCATGAACTGGTGGATGTCAGCTTTGGCGGGCGCACGTTGCGCGTCGCCGCATGGATCCTGCCGGGCCATGCGGATGACGCGGTTTCGCTCTACTTGGGCTATGGCCGTGAATGGGAAGAAAAGGCCAGCCAAGGGCTTGGCTTCAATAGTTATGCCTTGCGCACCGCCGACGCTTTCTGGTCTGGTGCGGGCGTGGAATTGACGCCCACTGGCCAGCGCTACCGCTTGGCCAGTATTCAAGACCACGACACGCTGGCTGGCCGCGATCACGTGCGGACGGCGACACTGGAACACTTCCTGGAGAATCCCACCTTTGCCCATGCCTCTCACGGACCCGTGACCGAAGGAGAAGAAGTCCCATCGCTCTATGCCGGCTTTGAGTACGAATCCGACAATGCTTGGGGCATGCAGATCGACTTGACCGCCTGCATCGGCTGCAATGCCTGCACCATTGCCTGCCAAGTCGAGAACAACATCCCCGTGGTGGGCAAAGAAGGCGTGCTGATCGGCCGGGAGATGCATTGGATCAAGGTCGATCGCTATTACGCAGAAGATCTCGACGAGCCGGAGACGTACTTCCAGCCGCGGCCCTGTATGCACTGCGAAAAGGCACCCTGCGAGCCAGTTTGCCCCGTGGCGGCAACCGCGCACGATCACGAGGGGCTGAATCAAATGGTGTACAACCGCTGCGTCGGTACTCGCTATTGCTCCAACAACTGCCCCTATAAAGTGCGGCGATTTAACTACTTCGATTATGTCGATGATGAGATCCCGCTGCTGGCCATGGGGCGCAACCCGGATGTCACAGTGCGCACGCGCGGGGTGATGGAGAAATGCACCTACTGCGTGCAGCGCATCAACCAGGCCCGCATGGAGGCTGAAAAGGAAAATCGCCCCTTGCGTGACGGCGAAGTCTTGACGGCCTGCCAACAGGCTTGCCCGACCAAAGCGATTGTCTTTGGCAATCTAAATGACCCAGAGAGTTTGCTCGTCCAGCAGAAGCAGAGTCCGTTGAACTATGGGCTTTTGGCGGAATTGGGCACCAAGCCCCGCACTACTTACTTGGCCGCAGTCCGCAATCCGAATCCAGAGTTGGCAGCATGAATCCTGAACACACCAGCACCTCCCATCCGCACGGCACTCTGATGCCCCACAGTGTTGAAAGCCGTGTCCTGGGGCGGGGCCAAACGATTGGCTCGGTCACCGATAAGATCAGCTCCCTGGTCCTCACGCGCGGCACCCCGCGCTGGTGGTGGATCGGCTTGGCCATTGCCTTTGCGCTCTTCATGCTCTTTCTCTATGGCGTGACCTGGCTCTTTGTCAAGGGCATTGGCGTGTGGGGCGTGAATGTGCCAGTGGGCTGGGGCTTCGCCATTATTAACTTCGTCTGGTGGGTCGGTATCGGCCACGCTGGCACATTGATCTCTGCGGTGTTGCTGCTGCTTCGCCAGGAGTGGCGCACTTCCATCAATCGCTTTGCCGAGGCAATGACCCTCTTTGCGGTGGCTTGTGCCGCTCTCTATCCGATTTTGCATTTGGGGCGTCCCTGGCTTTTCTATTGGCTCTTTCCCTATCCAAATACCTTTGGCCTGTGGCCGCAATGGCGCAGCCCGCTGGTGTGGGATGTCTTTGCCATCACCACCTATGCCACGATCTCGTTGCTCTTTTGGTATGTGGGGTTGGTGCCCGACTTGGCGACCTTGCGCGACCAGTCCAAACACAAAGTCCCCCAATACATCTTTGGCATCTTGGCCATGGGCTGGCGCAATGCTGCTTCGCACTGGCAACGCTATCAAACCGCTTATTTTCTGCTGGCGGCCCTGGCTACACCCTTGGTTATCTCTGTGCACAGCATCGTGGGTTTGGACTTCGCCTCCTCGTTGGTCCCCGGCTGGCATACGACCATCTTCCCGCCCTACTTCGTGGCCGGCGCGGTCTTTTCGGGCTTTGCCATGGTAGTGACCATCGCCATTCCGCTGCGCGCCGCCTTTGGCTTGCACGCCATGATCACCATGACCCACTTCAACAATATGGCCAAAGTGATTTTGGCTACAGGGTTGATTGTGGCGTACGGCTATACGACTGAAATTTTTATTGCTTGGTACAGCGGCAATATCTACGAGCAAAGCATGTTCACAAATCGGGCATTCGGCACCTATTCGTTCGCCTTCTGGTCGATGATCGGTGCTAATGTGGTGGTGCCCCAGCTTTTGTGGTCACGCCGGGTGCGGCAGAGTTTGCCGATGCTCTTTGTGATTTCGCTGATCGTCAATGTGGGTATGTGGTTCGAGCGCTTCGTCATCGTGGTGACGAGCTTGCATCACGATTTTATTCCCGCAGCTTGGGGCGATTACAGCCCAACCTTCTTCGATTGGGCCATCTACATCGGGACGATTGGTCTCTTCTTTTCGCTGATGTTTCTCTTTATCCGCCTCTTGCCGCTGATTTCGATCTTCGAGATGCGTGAGTTGGTGGCCGAAACTGAGCGCGAAGCTGAGGAGGCTCACGGCGCTGAGCATGGTACGCCCGCTCATGGTGACTAACGCATAGGCAGCTAAGGATTGATGTCATGGAATCACAGTTGCAACAAGCACCCCTGCCGAGACAGTTGCCCATTTATGGCTTATTGGCCGAGTTCGCCGACGAGGAAAGTCTGCTCGCCGCGGCGACCCGGGTGCGTGAGCAAGGATTTAGCCATGTAGAAGCTTACAGCCCGTACCCGATTCCCGGCTTGGCCGAGGTGCTGGGGGTACGCGGGGTGCGCTTGCCGCGGATTGTGTTGGGCGGCGGGCTGATCGGCTTATCCTTGGCTTTTGCGATGCAGTGGTACTCCGCGGTGATCGACTATCCGCTCAACATTGGCGGGCGCCCACTGGCGAGCTGGCCATCGTTCATCCCCATTGCCTTTGAATTGACGATTCTGCTGGCCGGCCTTTCCGCAGTCTTGGGCATGTTTGCGTTGAATGGCCTGCCGCAGCCCTATCATCCATTGTTCAACGTGCCAGAATTTGCCCGGGCCTCGCGTGCCGGCTTCTTTTTGTGCATCGAAGCACGTGATCCGCAGTTCGACCCGACCGCGACCCGCACTCTGCTCGATGAGTTGGGTGCGCAACATGTCTTCGAGGTGATGCCGTAGATGAGCAAACAGTTGTGGTCTGGGCTGTTGATCGCCTTGTTCCTGCTGACCGCTTGCAACAATGGCATGGAAGACCAGCCCAAATACGAGCCTTTTGAAGCGAGTATCTTGTTCAGCAATGGCACGTCGGCTCAGCCGTTGGTGGCCAATACCGTGGCCCGCGGGCAATTGCAAGCGGATGCGCATTACGCCGCTGGCCAAAGTGATGGCGGGCTGGCGACCACCTTCCCCTTCGCGGTGACGCCCGAAGTGTTGGCGCGCGGGCAACAGCGGTACAACATCTATTGCTCGCTCTGTCATGGCATGGCGGGCTATGGCGATGGGATCGTGGTGCAGCGGGGCTTGCGTCCGCCACCGTCGTTCCACGATGACCGGCTGCGCGCGGCCCCGGAAGGTCACTTCTTCGATGTGATCACCAACGGGTTCGGGGCCATGTATAGCTATGGCGACCGCATCGCGCCGCAAGATCGCTGGGCAATTGTGGCTTACATTCGCGCCTTGCAGTTGAGCCAGAACGCCACCGTGGCGGACTTGCCGGCCGACCTTCAAGCTGAGCTGGAAAATGCGCCCGATGTCGAGGCCGCAGGCGCGGCGAGCGCAGCACCTCAAGAAGCAGAAGCTGCCGAAGCGGAGAATGAAGAATGATGGCGAGTCAAGAGAGCACAAACGAACTGAATCGCCGGTTGAATCAACTGCAGCGCATCGCTTTGCTAATCGGTGGGGTGGGCCTCTTGCTGGTGGTGGTGGGCGCCCTGTTCGACCTCAATCAGACCTTTCAGTCGTATCTCTTTAGTTACCTCTTTTGGCTGGGGATTTCCTTGGGCTGTCTGGCTTGGCTCTTGATCCACGGCATGACTGGCGGCCGCTGGGGCAATGTGATCCATCCGTTGTTGCAGTCGAGCGCATTGCTGATTGGTTTGATGGCGCTGCTCTTTATCCCGCTGCTCTTCGGCCTGGATCGGCTCTATATCTGGGCGCAGCCGGAGACCGTGGCCCATGATCCGCTGCTGCAGCACAAAGTGCCCTATCTGAACATCCCCTTCTTCATTGGGCGGGCGGTCTTGTACTTTGTGGTGTGGGTCGCCATCGTGTGGCTGCTCGGGCGCTGGTGGCGCACCTTGGCGCAGCAACCGAATCCGCGCTTGGCCGAGCGGGTGAGCCGTTTCAGCGGCATTGGCCTGGGTCTGTACGGCTTGACCATGACCTTTGGCTCCTTCGATTGGCTGATGTCGCTCGATCCGCACTGGTATTCGACCATCTTTGGCGTGCTGGTGGTGGCCGGACAAGCCTGCACCGCACTGGCCTTCATTGTGACGGTGCTGGGCTATTTTGGCCATTTGCCCTTCTTGCCCACCATCACCGACCGGCACATCAGCGACTTGGGCAATCTCTTGCTCACGTCGGTGATCTTTTGGTCTTACATCGCCTTTATCCAGTTCTTCATCATTTGGTCGGCCGATCTACCCGAGGATGTGCTGTGGTATCTGCACCGCATCGAGGGCGGCTGGCAGTGGGTGCCCATCGGCTTGATCCTCTTCCATTTCGTGGTGCCCTTTGTCTTTTTGCTCTCGAGCGAAGTAAAGCGCAATGCGCGCCGCTTGGCGAATGTGGCGCTCTTGGTGCTGGTAGCCGACTTGGTGCACCTGTTCTGGCTGGTGGCGCCGACTTATGCGCATGGTCACCTGGCGGTGCACTGGCTGGACATCGTCATGCCGGTCTTTGTGGGCGGCTTGTGGCTGGCTGGTTTTGTCTGGATGCTGCGGCGGTACATGGCGCGGCCGGGTGCGCTGCCCGCGGCGAGTGGTGATTGATCGACTGATCTGGTTCGTCCGATAAGAGTCTTATGAGCGCAGAAACGAACGACCTACCCAATCCAAACGTAGCCGGGCGGGAGTTGGCCTTTGAAACCAGCGTGCCCATTGACCCCGAAAGCCTGGCGCGCCACTATGAGCAGAATGACGTGTCGACGCGGGCCATTGCGCGCTTTGGCATAGCGATTGCGATCGCCGTGGTCGTGGCTTGTACCGTGCTCTATTTCGTAATGCGCCTCTGGACTACACAACCCTTGACCCCGCGCATGCAGTTCGAGCCCGCGCTGGTGACGCCCGCCGTGGTCCCCGGCCCTGGCTTGGATGCCGCGCCCGAGCGGACCTTAGAGTTGGTGCGGCAGCGCGACCGGGTCCGATTGCAGGAGTTTGGGTGGGTGGATCGCGACGCCGGCGTGGTGCGCATCCCCATTGATGCGGCCATGCAGTTGCTGGTCGAGCAGGGGATCGATGCTCGCGAGGTGGAAACGCCCACTTTTGGAGTCAACCCTGCCTTCCGGCTTGATGGTTCTGGCGGCTTGTACCCGGGCGAGTGGATGAGCACCAGTGGCATGCTCAGCGCCGAGGATGAGGCTAGTAATGATTGAGCGTTGGTGGCGTCGGTTCGGCGCAGCACTCTGCGCAGCTTGGTTGGCGTTTGCACCGACTGCTGCTTGGGCCCATGAGGCCGTGTTCCATAGTGCGGAGGTTCAGGACCTGGTGGGTTTTGAACAAAAGTTGGATGCGCCTGTTCCCACAGATCTGACCTTTC
>CAZMRA010000109.1:0-7371 GCA_964568485.1 uncultured Caldilineaceae bacterium
TCGAGCAGATATTTTACTGCGCGTGCAACATCATCTGGCGCTCCCCAGCGGCCTAACAACGTACGCTGGGCCGAAGCTTGCTCTCGGCTCTCGCTAGCTCCTGGTGGGGGCAAAACCGGGCCGGGTGCGACCGCATTGACACGAATGGTCGGCGCTAGCTCCAGGGCCAATTGGCGTGTCAATGCCAAGAGGCCAGCTTTGCCCACAGAATGGGCCAAAAAGTCGGGCCAGGGATTCCACGCCGACAGATCTACAATGTTGATGATTGCGCCGCCACCGCGCTGTAACATCCCCGGTGTTAAGCGATTGGCAATGTAATAGGGGCCATCCAAGAGGATACGCGTGACTCGCCGCCACATCTCCTTGACAGCGGGGTCGTTGGTCGGGAAGGGTGTTTTTCCAAAATGGCTGGCACTATTGACAATGACATCAACACCACCAAAGTGATTTTCAATCTCAACCGCCATCTGCTCTATGGCCTGCTCATCCGATACATCAGCCCGGATAGCTAGCCCCCGCACGCCCCGCTGTTGGATCTCAGCGATGGTCTGCTGAGCCTCGTCCGTAGCCTGATGGTAATTGACAACCACATGCGCTCCGACATCGGCCAACATCAAACTGATGGCTTTGCCCACTCGATGTGCCCCGCCTGTGACGAGAGCGACTTTGCCTTGCAACTGCATTGTTCCCAATCCTTCCTAATCCCTATCCATACATGCTGCGCCAAACTGTGCTACAAGCCTAGCCTTGGGAACCACAATCATTGTAGGGATAGATGCTTGCTGTTTGGTTAATCTAGTTAGTCAACGCAGCCATCGTATCATGGTTTTGGCTTCTCGTACAAGAGGGATAGAGATATAAGCAAGAGGGAAATAAAAAAGGAGTGACCAATGGCCACTCCTCGAATCAACAAGTCTGAGAGAAATTAGCGTCGTGCGCCGGTGTCGAGCGTGCGAGCAATAATGTCTTCTTGCTCACTGCGATAGCGATCATTGCGCTTGCTCTTTTTGTTTTCTTTGCGCACATCCAATTTGATGCCACTGGCCTCTTCAGCACGGCGTAGGGCAGCTGCAAAAGGCGATAAGACTTCTACATCAGCAAAGTTGTCGGCGGGCTCTTCGACTGGGGTTGGTTCCGGCTCTGCAGCCTGAGATTCAACTTCGGGTTGCGGCTCTGGCTCGGGTTCAGGGCGCAAGCCTTTGATACTCAGGTCGACGCGGGCACGGCGGCGGCTGATATCAATAATCCGCGCTTCGATCACTTCCCCAACCTGTACAACATCTTCGGGCTTCGCAATATAGCGCTCGCCCATTTCGCGAATATGCAATAATGCGTCGCGGCCAATTCCAATATCAACAAAGGCCCCATAGGGCATCAAACGAGTAACGGTTCCTTGGACAATATCGTCCTTTTCCATATTACGGATCGTCTTGGTCCCGGGCTCGATCATAGTCAGGCTGATGCGATTGCGATCGCGATCCAGCTTCTTGATCCAGAAAGTAGCTTCCATGCCCTCTTGCAAGACATCAGTGACCTTGGCAATGCGGCGCGCCGACAACTCGGAGATATGCACCAAACCATCGCGCCCAACACCGATATCCACAAAAGCACCAAATTCCGAAATCCGCTTTACAACACCGGTCACTTGTTGGCCCACGCTCAATACGCGCACCACACGCTGACCACCTTCATTTTCTGCGGCAGTAGCCGTTGTGTCTGCCTCGGCTACCGAACTATCTGTGCTGGCTTCTGCCTGGCTCTCCGTTGCCTCCTCTACCTGTTCCGTCACTCCCGCTTCCGCCGACGGGGTAGGCGCCGCTGCTTCTTGCTCAGCCGCCAGCGTGGTTTCAGCTACGGTTGCTCTGGTTTCGTCGCTCATTGTGCCCTCTCCTAAACTCACGGGATCGAACCTCAACCCCGTCATCCTTTAATAGATTTCCGAACAAACTATTCTTATTATACTCCGCATTTGGCTCACAACCAAAGAGTCACTTCGCTTGTGAACATTGTAACAGAATCGTTCGCCATCCCCTTCCGAGTTGTGATATGATCCAATCCCAGTGTATACCAGCAGGAGCTTGGACAAGAATGAGCTCACGGAGATAATTTTGTCGCCCCATCATTCCGCTTAGAAACGTGAAAAACTTGTGAAATAGTGATGAAGTTCTGCAACCGTGTAAGGATATTGTAACAAGGAACCGATTGTGAATAATCAGCAAACAAACCAATGGCAGGAATTGCGCGCCCGTCTGCAAGTGATCAGCGATTTGAAGATGGCGAGCGAGGTACTCAACTGGGATCAATTAACCTATATGCCACCAGGAGGTGGGCCAGCACGTGGCCGCCAATTGGCCACACTACAACGCCTCGCACACGAGCATTTGAGTGACCCCGAACTAGGGCGTTTATTGGATCAATTAGAGGCGACTGTTGACCAAGAAGACCCCAACAATACCAACGCTGCCTTGCTGCGCTTGGTACGCATTCAATTTGACCAAGCCACCAAAGTACCGCCCCAATTTACCGCCGACTTTGCCAGCCATATTGCGGCTTCGTATGACGCTTGGACGGCCGCACGTCCCGCAAATGATTTTGCGACAATGCGTCCATTTTTAGAAAAAACGTTGGACTTTAGTCGGCAATATTCCAACTATTTTGCGGGCTATCAACACATTGCAGATCCGTTGATCAACCGCAGCGATTATGGGATGACGGTTGCGATCATCCAACCCCTCTTCGCCGAACTACGCCGCAATTTATCAGCCCTCGTTGCCCAGATTGCTGAACAGCCAGAGATCGATGATTCGGTGCTCTACCAGCCCTATCCTGAAGTAGACCAAGTGGCATTTGGCGAGCAGATCATCCGCCAATTTGGGTACGATTTTGAACGGGGTCGCCAGGATCGTTCGCCCCATCCTTTCTCGATCCGCTTCTCCGTCGGAGATGTGCGGATTACAACGCGCATCTACCCCAATGATCTTGGCCAGGGTCTGTTTAGCACCTTCCACGAATCAGGCCACGCCATGTACGAACAAGGCGTCGATCCAGCGCTCGATGGCACCCTCCTCGACGAAGGCACTTCATCGGGTGTACACGAGAGCCAATCTCGCCTCTGGGAAAATCTGGTAGGACGCAGTTGGCCCTTCTGGCAATATGCTTATCCGCACTTACAGCAGACCTTTCCATCCCAACTGGCCAATGTAAGTGCCGAGCAATTCTACCGAGCGATCAATAAAGTCGAGCGCTCGTTGATCCGCACCGATGCCGATGAAGTTACCTACAACCTACATGTCATCACCCGCTTTGAGCTGGAATTAGCCCTCCTCGAAGGTCGGCTGGAAGTCGCCGATCTGCCGGAAGCTTGGCACGCGGCTTATGCTGAAAATCTTGGCATCACCGCGCCGGATGATCGTGATGGGGTCTTGCAAGATGTACATTGGTATGCAGGCACAATCGGCGGCTCGTTCCAAGGGTACACGCTAGGCAATATTCTTTCAGCCCAATTCTACAGCGCAGCCGTGCGTGCCCATCCAGAAATTCCGGCAGAGATTGGCGGAGGCAAGTTTGATACGTTGCACACTTGGCTGCGTAACAACATCTATTACCACGGCAGCAAATTTACCACTAATGAATTGCTCGAGCGAGTCACCGGCGGACCACTCAGCCTGGAGCCCTATTTGGCCTATCTGCGTTCGAAGTATGGCGCGCTCTACCAGCTAGGATCATAGACTATTTCCCTAGAAACCACAGATGGGGCGATGACACCGTTGGCACTCCAACATCTGTGCATGTTACTGGCAAAACCCTCCGGACAGTAGGCGCCAATCGCTACAACACCAGGCTATTGTGCACCACATCCGGAGGTTCTCTCCGCGCACAATAGCAAAATGAATCTGAATGTACAGGCGGGCAAATGAAAAGGAAATCAGGTGAATGCGGATAGCGGTTTTTGCCGATATTCATGGCAATTTGGCAGCGTTTGAGGCCGCGCTTGCTCATGTGCGCACCCTCGGTGTCGATCAACTGGTGATCGCTGGCGATTTGATCAACGGTGCTGCTGATTCGCGCCATTGTTGGGACCTGGCCCAGACGCTGGATTGTATCCTGTTGCGCGGCAACCACGAGCGCTATGTTTTCGACCTTGACACGAGCAACGCACCACCACTCTGGAAGAGTGAACAGTTTGGCCCAGTTCAATGGACAGCGGCGCAATTCAGCAGCAACGAGCGGGCACAAATGGCTAATTTGCCTCTCACAGCACAATTGCCGGACATGCCCGACTTGCTGATTATGCACGCCTCGCCACAAGTTGATAATGCCACGGTCAGTGCCTACACCCCAGCTGACACATTGGATCAACTCTTCGGAGATACGCAAGCCACGATGCTCGTGCGCGGGCACAACCATTTATGCCAAATTCGCCCATGGCAAGGCCGGCAGATCATCACGATTGGCTCGGTAGGTATGCCCCTGGATGGGCACCTCGCCGCGCAATATCTGTTGCTGGAGAAAAAGGCGCAGGGCTGGGAAATTACGCACCATGCTGTGCCCTATGATGTTGAGCATAGCATTCAACGCTTTTATGATAGTAGATATTTGGCCGAGGCAGGGCCAATGGCGCGCCTCTTGTTGCGAGAAATTGCCACAGCTGCTCCTCAAATTGTCCCGTTTTTGCGCCACTTTGCACGCTGGCAGCAAGCTGATAAACTCTCACTTGCAAGTGCGGTTGAGCGCTTTTTAAACCTCTATTAAACGTGTGCAAAATTCTGCATTTTAGCCAATTCTCCATTTGCGGATTTTTGTAGGCTGTGCTACAGTGCAGCGCGGCGCGGAGAAATCCGTGCACATTTCGAAAGGAGACGCATTCTTGATGGTAACGTTGTTGATTGCCTACCGTAACGCTGGACCCGCGGGAAAACCCCGCAACCCAGGGAGGAGTGCGTCTGCCGACAGTTAAGTCTGTCTAGCCGTTCACAATGGCCGCAGCGTGCTTCTTAGACGCCTGCGGCTTTTTTGTTTTCCGCAACAGAATCATCAAGCTGGCGGTTCTGTTGTTCGGAAAAGAGAGACGTAGGCATTGGGGTTGTATGCCCCACCGCCCACGTCTCTTTTTTATTTGGTTACTTTTACAACTAGTCTAAATCACTAATTCAATGCGCTCAGGAGGAATCATCATGCAGCTCCCACAAATTATGATTCGCAAACTGTTCCTCGTTGGCTTGATGTTGTTGGTAGCAGCCTGTGGTCGCACAGACGAGTCGTCAACCGTCACATTAGAGCCAGCCACCTTGCGCTGGATCACCTGGGAAGCCAATGGCGAAATCGAAGGGCTGATGATCGAAGGATTCCAAGCTGATTACCCGCAGATCGAATTCACGCGCCAACAAATCGGAGATGAGTTGCAAAATTATCTAGCTGAAAGCCCGCCGCCCGACTTGATCAATATCGACATCAGCCATGATCTCGATCTGGCCATCCGCAATGGGCAACTGACCGATCTGAGTGAATTGTGGCAAGAGCTTGATCTGAGCGCAACGATACCAGAAAGTTTGCAAGGGCTGGGGAGCAACGAAGGGAAGCAGTACCTCTTGCCGCTGGCCTTTGGCTGGGAAGTCGTCTATTACAACAAGGCAATTTTTGAGCAATACAATTTAACGCCACCGACGACTTGGGATGAGTTTATCGACATCTGTGAGACGCTCATCATCAACGGGGAGACACCACTGGCGATCAGCACTAGCGATCCGTTTACCATCTTCCCCTGGTTCGAGTATCTCAATCTGCGGCTCAACGGGGCGGACTTTCACCGCGATCTGCTGGCAGGCCGTGTGCCCTTCACCGACGACCGAGTACGTACGGTCATGGAAACCTGGCAGATACTCTTCAACAATGGCTATTTTGGCGAAGAGGCGGCGCGCCAGTCGTGGCAATCGGGCTTGGCAGTCTCGGGGGCGCTAGTGCGTGGGGACAATAATTTGATCGCCCGCAACAAAGCCGCGATGGCATTGCTGCACACGCAAACGATTGGCGAATTACCGGCGACGTTACAAAGCGAGCTGGATTTCTTCCGCTTCCCGATCATCGATCCGCAGCTGCCTATGGCTGAAGTCGTCACCTTGATCGGTGTGGTGGCGCCTAACCAAACTGCCAATTTGTCGGCCTCGCTCCAGTTTCTGCGCCATGTCGGCTCAGCAGATGTCCAAAAGATGTTGGCACAAGAGGTGGGCATGCAAGTAATTCAATATGGGCCGGTGCGCACCGATGTGCTCGACGAGCAAGTGAATGAGCCACAACAACGAGTTTTGATGATGCTCGCAGAAAGCGACGAGACCGTCGTGGCGTTCTTCTCGGGCTTGCCGCGCCAGCTCTTATTTGGGACATTAACGCCTGCATTTACTCGCTTCGTGCGACAGCCGGATGATATTTTCCAGTTGATGGAGACCTTTGAACAAGAGCGGCAGCGAATGATTCAGCGAGGGGTTTGGCCACTTGAATAACTAGTCGTATCACCATTGACATTGATACGTTGATTACCTCAACCTGTACGTCAGGTAAAGGAAGTTCGTATGTTACAGAATGCTGCATTATCCAAATTGAATATTCCAACTCCCGAGCCAGCTAGGCCAGACTATGATCTTCAATCCGTTGTGTCCGTTGGCACGCGCCGCGGCTTCTGGCGGTTGATGACAGGCTTTCATCGCACCTATTTTGGCGCCACCATCAGTTTGGGGCTTGCGGCCGGGGCCAATACTGCAACGTTTTTGTTGCTGCGGTACTTCGTCGACGACTATCTCGGGGCAGGCGTCCGCTCTGTCTCGCTCTGGACGATCTTTGGTGGATTTCTCGTACTGGCATTGGCGCAAGGTTTCTTCACCTTCAACAGCCGCCGTTTGGCCGCACAGACTGCCGAAGGGGTGACCGTTCGCCTGCGCAACTACTTGTACGATCACTTGCAGCGTCTGCCCTTCCGGTTTCAAGATCAAAACCAGACGGGCGAATTGCTACAGCGCGCCACCTCGGATGTGGATGCCATTCGCCGGCTGGTAGCCGATCAAGCGATCGAAAGTGGTCGCGTCTTGTTGCTCTTTGTGATCAATTTTAGCGCGATTCTCTATCTCAACTGGCAGCTGGCCCTGCTCTCGGTGATCATCGTGCCGATTGTGGTGCTGATCTCGGCCTTCTTCTTCAAGCGAGTTTCGCAGCGCTATGAACGCTTTCAAGAGACCGAAGCGCAGCTGTCAACTTGCCTGCAAGAGAATCTGACTGGGGTGCGCGTGGTCAAGGCCTTTGCCCGCCAAGCGTTTGAGTCGCAGAAGTTCGACAAGATCAACTGGGAGAAGTATCAACGCGGTCGCCATTTGCTGATCATGC